>NZ_JBATLB010000209.1:0-67866 GCF_049669965.1 Muriicola sp.
TACCCCCAATGATGACCACTCCAACCAGGATGGCGGTAATGATTCCAAACCAGAATCCGTTGCCCTCTAACATGGTAAACTGACCTGCCAATTGCTCAAAGGACTGATTGGCCTGAAACATATTTCCCCCTCCGAAAGATGCTCCTACAGCTAGCACGGCAAATACTCCGGCCAGTACTTTTCCAAAGCCCTTTAGATTTCTTTTTTCAAGACCATATCTCAGATAATTCATAGGTCCTCCAAAAACACGGCCATCTGGCAAGATATCCCTGTACTTTACGCCCAGGGTACATTCTACAAATTTGGAAGACATCCCTAGTAATCCACAAACGATCATCCAGAAAGTGGCTCCTGCGCCTCCTAAAGAAACGGCTACCGCTACCCCTGCAATATTCCCTAGTCCTACGGTCCCAGACACGGCGGTTGCCAAGGCCTGAAAATGAGTTACCTGTCCGGGTGCCTCAGGATCATCATATTTCCCTTTGGCAAGATCTATAGAATGGCGAAATCCGCGAATATTTATAAAACCCATTCTAAGAGTGAAAAATGTAGCTCCAAGAACCAGCCAAATAACGATGAAAGGAATAGGCTTGGTAATAGGATCACCATTGGGGTGTCTTATAATTTCGGGGCTATCGTACTGAATTTCAGCTAAATAATGGGCGCCTTGCTCTATAACGTGCTCCTTATTATCAGAATTATAGATCACGGAACCTTCTGCTACCAGGTATTTTAGTTTCCCGGCTGCAGTGGCCATAACGGTATCAACCGATCCATCTTTGCTGCTTACCAGTGCTATGCTTTCTCCTTTAGCTACTTCTGTTCCTTCTATTAGCAACCATTTTTTTAGTACAAACTTATCCTCTACGGTTGCGGACCATCCCGGAGTGGCCACCAGCTTCATATCTGCATAAACTACCGGATCATATATGCCAGTTGCTTCAAAAGGATCCCAGAAAAGAATACTTCCCAGCGCGCTTACGGCAGGCGTCATGGTGCCATTAAAAACTTCGGTGATCGATTGGGTTTCTATTTTGTACTCCTGAGTCACAGATTGCCCTGCGGCATCTGTAACTGTTACGGTATACGGAATGCCTTCCACCAATCCACTCGATGTTGGAGAACTTAACGGGGTTTGTTGATTGCTCCATTTATAGGAATAAGGCGGGGTTCCACCTTCAACTTCTAGTTGTATTACACCGTCATTTATATTATCTGAAGGATTTACTGTTTTGCCTTTTACTTCAAGACCCTGTGAGCATACTGAAATACTGAAAAGTAATGAGATGCAGTAAATAAATGTCTTCATATTTTGTTTTGGATTAAAATTAAGGATGGACGGATATCATGGCGGGCAATATCCTAAAAAATATCAACGCAATCAAATATTCTTTCCCAAATATCAAGCTCTGATATGGAACATTTCATTCAGTTTGCGGATTTGTTCCGGTCTTCCCAATACAATTACCTTACTATTGGGTTGGAGTGGCAAATCGGCCTCTGGATTGATAATATAGTTCCCGTTGGGTTCTATATAACCTATAATGGTGCAACCGGTTTTCCTTCGTAAATCGAGATCTCGCAAGGAATTGCATTCTACCTGATCTGAAAAGTCTTCGATGGCCACTTCCTCAAGGTTGGTTGTGTGCTCCCCTTCCATCGATAATTTGTCCATAAAGGTAATAAGGTCCGGGATCACCACCAGAGATGCCATATGATCTCCCCCAATCTTATCGGGCATGATCACTTTATTGGCCCCTCCCAATAAGAGCTTCTTTTGAGAAGTAACCTTGGAAGCCCTTGATATGATAAAAAGTGACTTATTTAATTGCCTGGCAGATAAAACCACAAATAAATTCTCTGCATCATCTGGCAATGCCGCAATCAAATAGCTGGCCCGCTCAACACCTGCCTCTATTAAGACATTGTCATCATTGGCGTCTCCTTCCATGAACAGGACCGAGTCTTCATATTTCTCTATGATCTCTTTTTCTCTTTCAACAACAATGAACGGCTGTTTATACGCCTTGAGCCTTTCGGCCGCCTGCATCCCGTTGCGACCATATCCACATACAATTACATGATTGGATAAGTTTTGGATCTGGTTTTTCACTTTTTTCTTTTTTAAGAGTTGTAAGGAATTTCTGCTTAGTATGTATTCTGTGATTACTGAAATGGCGAAGGAAAAAATTATGACACTACTAACGATTAGTAAGGCCGTGAATATTTTGGCATGTGCGTCAAGCGGGCGGACTTCTGCGAATCCTACGGTAGACACTGTAATGATCGTCATATAAAAAGCGTCTAACCAATTGTAATTAGAAATAAAGCGAAAACCAAATACGCCAACTGTCAAAACAGCTACCATAAGGGCTATGGCAAGATAGATTTTAGAACGAAAAAGTCTAATCATAGTTAGAGGTCAAAAACAGATGTTCGTTTTGTGTAAACAAGATCTTTGATCTTAAGCCAAAAGGCCAAAAATAAATACAGTGCAAATCCAAAACCAAGGGTAACAAAGGTGAGATAGATAAAGGTGGTGCGAACAACCCTTGCTCTGATTCCCAATCGTTCTGCAATTCGGCGGGACACCTCAAAACCTCGCTTTTGAAAAAAATACAAAAGTTGATAAAAGACATTCATGCACTAAAATTACTATTTTTCGTACAATAAATGCCTTCCCAGGGTGCAATGTAAGCACTTATTTTTTGTGCAATACTGATGGTACAATTCCAAGAGGGCCTGAGTTTGATAAGCATTGGATGCTTGTACTCCGTTTGTTTGAAAGAGACGTATAATTTTATTCCTTTCAGCACTCAGCTCCTGAGCAACGGAAGTTAAGAAATTTAAATCTGAACTGCCCTTATTCTGATGGTACGCTTCCCTAATGGGAAGTACTGCATTTAAAATGAGAAGGTCCGTAAATTGCCTGCTAATTTTCTTGGGGTTACAGGCTGTTGTTTTGCCAAAGACATAATGGGTGTCCCAATAGGCACTGGCATTCGTTTGAAGTAAGGTTCTGAGCGACTTAAGAGAAGTAGCTTTGACAACAGCCATAAACAAGGCAGGATTATGGTGGTAAAGATTTGCGATCTGAGACAGTCTTAGGGTAGGAAAATTATAGGGCCTCAGCGAAAAGAATTCTGGTTGAAAGACAGACTCATCCCTTAATTTATATTTAGTCTGCAGGTACTTGTAGGCCGATTTTAATTGAAGGTAGTAAGGATCAGATATTTTATCCGTAACTAATAAGCCTGTCATACCAAAGAACATACTTTCCAACAAAAAAGCATTGTGTGCGTTCTTTCTGATAATACTGTAATTAAGTGCCTTTCCAAGGCTTAGGAAAGTGGCACCGTTTATATTCAGGCCAAAACTTTTGAGAAGGGCCATAAAAAAAACCTGTTCCCAATCCTGACCGCTTTCCAGTAGCCATTCCTGAATAAGCCTGACTTTATGGGCTATTCGGCGCTGAAACAACTTATCTATCCATGGACTAAGGATGGTAGCATCTATCTTCCCGATATCTGCTTCACAGATCAAGCTGTGTTCTTTTTTATTGAAAAACAGATGCCAAAATTTTGTCATCTCCTCTTCCCGGATATACTCATTTAGCACCAGCGTGGGGATGTTTGAGCCATCTTTGCGAGTCACTGGGGTATCTGCCACCCATACCACATGAAGAATAACATTCTCATAAGCGGCATCCCTCTGATGCTGATGTACATACCAGTCAGAGGCTTTAACATGAAGTTCAATATGGCCCACCCATTGCTGATTGTCTATACGAATATGGGCATTGAGAAAATCCGGACCCGATAAAGTGTTAGGCCTTCCGGTATCTAGCACGCTGATGGGTAGGCCCAACGTTGTGCGTAACTCCTTTACTGGAAATTTTTGTCCCTGCCAAATAAAATGTAGAATGGCCTCTCTCATTCTCACAAAATAAAAATTCCCGCTGCAAGCGGGAATCAGGCGTATATTTTTTTAACAGCGGCTAGGAAAGTTTTCCCTCCCATTCCAGAATGCCCCCTTTGAGATTATAGGCATTGGCAAAACCCAAGCTGTTCATGATGGCACAGGCTTGTCCACTTCTGTTACCAGAGCGGCAATAAACGTAGTAATTCTTGGTCTTATCCAATTCCTGTATCGCATCTACGAATGCCTGACCTGTATATATGTCGAGATGTATTGCCTCGCCAATTATCCCTTCCTCCACTTCCTCCGGGGTACGAACGTCCAGTACAATGCCCTTAGGGTCTTCCTTTAGCTGTAATGCCCATTCTTCCTGTGATAGATCTGCCATAGTTTCTCGCTTTAAGGTGCAAAAATAAAAATACTTCCCAATAATCTACTATGCCATGACCCCCTTTTTGACCCGAGGGGAGTATAAGACAGGTATAATTATTTAACACCTTTTTAGCATAAGGCGATGAATAAACTTATTTTTTATTGCATACATTTGTATATACAATTGTTGTAGTTACATGAATGTAGAGGAAATAATAAAAACAAAAAAAACCATTCCGTTGAAAAGCAGAACACTTATTCATTTAATGTTAGTTAACAATAAAGTGAATGAGACTATTAGTACTGCCTTAAAACCATACGGGGTGTCCTTACAGCAATTTAATGTACTGAGAATATTAAGGGGTCAGGGAAATACTCCGGCTAACCTGACTACCCTGAATGAGCGCATGGTTAGTAAAATGAGCAACACCACAAGATTGGTAGATAAATTGTTGATCAAAGGTTTTGTGGACCGATCCGTGTGTGAAGAAAACCGAAGAAAGATAGAGATTACGATCACTGAGAAGGGCCTGAAAGTCTTAAGTGACATGGATATTGTGATGCAAAAAACAGAATCTGACCTGGTGGAAGAACTCACAGAACAGGATTTACAAACATTGAATTCTTTATTAGATAAATTTTAAAAACCTTATGAACGATTATATTAAAAGTCTCGAATGGCGCTACGCCACCAAAAAGTTTGACAGTACACAGAATATCTCACAAAATGACCTGGAGCTGTTATTAGAAGCAACGCGTTTAAGTGCATCCTCTTTTGGTCTGCAACCTTATCACGTTTTTGTTATCACCGATGCTGAGATCAGAAAATCCTTAAAAGAAGTTTCCTGGGGACAATCTCAAATCACAGATGCATCACACTTAATAGTTTTTGCGAATAAGAAGAATTTTGGACCAGAACTCATAGACAATTACCTAAGTGACGTGAGTGAAGTAAGAGAAGTTCCTCTGGATGGGCTGAAAGGCTATGGCGACTTTATGAAGTCGAAGTTAGTGGATCTGCCTGCCGATGTTAAAGAAAACTGGACCGCCAAGCAAACCTATATCGCCTTAGGAAATTTATTGTCTGCCGCCGGAGCCATGGAAGTCGATGCCTGTCCTATGGAGGGATTTGAAGTTGAAGATTACGATTCTATACTCGGTCTGGATGCTAAAGGACTAACAACTGCCGTAGTAGTGGCATTGGGATACAGATCAAAGGATGATGAAACCCAACATTACAAAAAAGTAAGAAAAACAAAGGAAAGTTTATTTACACATATATAAATCCATCAGTTAAACAATTATTATTAAAAAGTAACAAGATTATTATGAAAAGAAATGTATTGAGTTTGGCCATTGCCATCGTTTTTGGAGCAATAGCTTCTGCAAGTCCTGCTTTAGCAACAGAGCCTGTAACAAAAGAAGTTAAAATAACAGAAAGCTCTGTCATGTGGAAAGCCTATAAGGTTACCGGGTCTCATTCCGGAGTTGTACAACTAACAGAAGGCACCCTAACTTTTGAGGAGGACATGCTTATTGGCGGAAATTTCGCAGTTGATATGACCAGCCTTATTGCCACAGATCTGGAGGGCGGTTCCAAAGCAAAACTAGAAGGACACCTAAAGTCTGATGATTTCTTCGGAGTGGAAAATCATCCATCTTCTACCCTGATATTTACAGAGGTAAAGTCGACCGGCAAAAACTCCTACGAGGTAACGGGAAACCTAACTATCAAAGGCATCACTAAGCCCGTAACTTTTGATCTATCAATCTACGGCAGCAAAGCAACCGCCGCTGTAAAAGTAGACAGAGCCAATTACAATGTGCGTTACGGATCTGGAAGTTTCTTTGACAACCTGGGAGACAAAACCATCTATGATGAATTTGACCTGGTTGTAGATCTTGTTTTCTAAGAAGTAAACCCCTAAATACGATCCCGGATATATAATATATCCGGGATTTTTTTTATTCTGAGCTCTTTGATGGCAAAGAAGTTTGGGTAATCCATTATTTTTGAAAAAATATTCAACATGGCTTTTCAAAAATCCCTTCGCCCATTGTCGTTCTATATTATCCTTTGTCTCTTCCTCACCGGTTGTAATTCGGGGTTTGACTATTCCATAGAAACTACGCTTAACCCCCATAAAATTGCTCCTTTGACGGCTAGTTTACATATAGAAGCAGAAAAACCTGTGAAGGCCACTGTAAACGTACTGGGTAGCATTCCCCTTGAACAGGAATTTGATGCCAGATCCACTAATTTAGAGGTCCCGGTAGTTGGGCTTTACCCCAATGCCATTAATAAGGTAGTAGTTACATTGGAATATGAGGGCGGCATGGTAAAAGATACCCTGGAAATTATTACCGCAACACTCCCTTCCCATTTCCCAAACATAGTGATCGATACTATAGATCGGAACAACATGGATAAGGGAATGCATGCCTGCGACATCCACTTTGCAAATAAGGGATCCTTTAATTCCGGTCCGTTTATTTTTGACGATGAAGGAAAAGTACGCTGGTACCTGGATCTGAGTTTTGCTGCAGAAATGGTAAGTCCGTTTCAACGTCTTAGAGATGGAACCCTCCTCATGGTTACCCGTAATACCATCTATGAATTTGATATGCTGGGAAAACCTTTAAAAAAGACAGATATAAATCCAAATTACGGGATGCACCACGATGTGGTAGAAATCCCCGACGGCAAGCTGCTTATTTGCGTGGGGAAAAAGAATAATTTTATTACCCTGAACGAACAATTTGAAGTGTCGGACAGTGACTTTATCATTTTATTTGATCGAAAAAAATCCAAGATCATCAGGGAGTGGGATGTGGCCAAAGTTTTGGACGTGAGTAGGGACGACCTCAACTTTTACAGGCCTGGGGACTGGCTTCATATGAATGGGTTGGCATTTGACGAAAGAGATAATTCTATTGTTGTCTCAGGAAAAAATCAGGGCCTGTTTAAAATCTCCTGGAATAACAAATTACAGTGGATCCTGGCTTCCAACAAGAGCTGGGGTAAAGCCGGCAGGGATGGCAGCGGATCTGAAACAGCCCCGTTTGTTTTAACCGCTATTGATTCTCTTGGCAGGCCTTATCCAAAATTGGTACAGGAAGGCGTAGAAAGTAGCGATTCATTCGATTATTCTTGGGGGCCACACGCTCCTGTTTATATGCCTGATGGCAATCTGCTGGCTTTTGACAATGGCACCTACCGAAATTTTGAGAATAAAAATCAATATTCCCGTGCCGTAGAATACCTTATAGACGAAGACGAGAAAACGGTGAGTCAGGTTTGGCAGTACGGAAAAGAACGAGGACAGGAATTCTTTTCAACCATTGTGAGTGATGTTGATTTCCTGCCTGCTGCAAATAATGTTTTGGTCACCTCCGGATACATCAAAAAAGGTTCAAACTTGTTAGGAAAAATTGTGGAAGTAGATTACGAGTCGGGTAAGGTTGTCTTTGAGGCCAGCTTGTATTTTAAAAGTAAAAATGGAAATAAAACGAGTTCCTGGGGGCAAACAGATATCCTGTACCGTTCCGAGCGCATGGAACTAAAGTATTAGCATGTCCTCAATTTTTTATTGACCCCCACAATCGTTTAAGATTCGGGTAATTTGATTTGTAAATATAAAATTCCTTCCTATCTTTGGAGCAATGAAAAGAAATTCAGTAAATACTTGGTGGTGGTATCACTTACGTCCTATGTCGTGAGCGAAGCACATTGAAGTACTACTGTACGAAAAGGCTTGTCTATCACGACAAGCCTTTTTGTTTTTATCCCCTGAAAATTAAACATGCAAGATTAAAAGTGAAGATCCAATGCGTTATAAACTAAAGACACATTTTAAGAAGATCCTGGCAGATACCATTACTCCTGTGAGTGTCTATCTCAAGATACGAGATAAATTTCCCAATAGTATCTTATTGGAGAGTAGTGATTACCGGGCCAATGATAATACCTTTTCCTATATCTGCTGTAACCCCATTGCCTCTATTACCATCGAAAATGAAAGGATCCTAGAGCAATTTCCCGATGGCAAAAAAAAGGAACTATCTATAGACAATACCACGGATGTAGCTAGGGAAATACACAACTTTGCAGGAAAATTTGAAGCAATTCAAAAAGATTTCAAATTTATAAACAATGGGCTATTCGGATATATCGCCTATGATGCGGTGAGGTATTTTGAAGATATCGAAATCAACAAAAAAGAAAATTCAGTTCCGATACCCGATGTTTATTACGCGGTCTATCAAAACATAATTGCGATAAACCATTTTAAGAATGAGGCCTATATCTTTGCGCATTGCTATGATCAGGAAAGCAATATTGAATACATAGAACAGCTGCTAAACTCTCGTAATTTTTCCTCCTATAATTTCGAAAAACAAGGAACACCTTCCACCAACTTAGAGGATAAAGAATTTAAGGAACATGTAAAACTTGCAAAAGAACACTGCCATAGAGGAGATGTTTTTCAATTGGTACTGTCCCGAAGATTTTCACAGGCTTTTAAAGGCGATGACTTTAATGTGTACAGAGCCTTGAGATCTGTAAATCCATCCCCGTATCTATTCTATTTTGATTACGGTGATTTTAAGATCTTCGGAAGTTCCCCGGAAGCACAGATTATTGTGAAAGATGGAAAAGCAGAGATCCATCCCATTGCAGGAACCTTTAAAAGGACCGGCAATGATGAAGAAGATGCCATACTTGCAAAAAAGCTTACCGAAGATGCCAAAGAAAACAGCGAACATGTAATGCTGGTAGATCTGGCAAGGAACGACCTCAGCCGGAACGGAAACATGGTAAAAGTGGAAAATTATCGCGAAGTACAATACTTCTCTCATGTGATCCATCTGGTATCCAAGGTTACCGGGCAAAAGAAAAAAGAGATCCCTACCCTTAAAGTGGTAGCAGATACTTTTCCTGCCGGCACATTAAGCGGTGCCCCAAAGCACCGGGCCATGCAACTCATTGAGGCCTATGAGCCCACCAACAGAGGATATTACGGCGGTGCTATTGGCTTTATGGATTTTCAGGGAAATTTTAACCATGCCATAATGATCCGAACCTTCCTCAGTAAGGATCATACCCTGTATTACCAGGCCGGCGCCGGACTTGTTGCCAACTCAAACGCTGAGAATGAACTGCAGGAAACATATAATAAACTAGGAGCCTTGACAAAAGCCCTTGAAATAGCAGAAGAACTTTAGCAATGATGGAAGTACTGGTGATTGATAATTACGATAGTTTTACTTACAATCTGGTGCATTATCTGGAGGCCCTGGATTGCAAAGTGGTTGTTAAGAGGAACGATAAATTAAGCCTGGAAGAGGTAGATGCCTTTGAGAAGATAGTTCTTTCACCTGGTCCGGGTATCCCAGAGGAGGCAGGATTGTTAAAAGCGATCATTGCAGCCTATGCCCCAACTAAAAGCATCTTTGGGGTTTGTTTAGGACAACAGGCCATAGGAGAAGTCTTTGGGGGCCGATTAATTAACCTGGATGAGGTTTTTCACGGGGTAGCCACTACTATAGAGATCGTAAAGGACGATCCAATTTTTAAAGGTCTTCCCAATACTTTAGAAGTTGGCAGATACCATTCCTGGGTAGTAGATCCGGATCTCCCTGAAGTGTTAATCGCTACTTCTTTTGATGCCAAAGGACAATTAATGTCTCTAAGACACAAGGAATACGATGTGAGTGCAGTACAATTTCATCCAGAATCTGTACTGACGCCACATGGGAAGAAAATATTAGAGAACTGGATACATTCTACACCATGAAAGAAATACTAAACCGACTCATCAATCAGGAGATACTGAACAAGGAAGATGCCAAGTATATATTGATCAATATGGCCAAGGGGGCTTATAATCCCGGGCAGACCGCTGCATTCCTTACCGTATATATGATGCGGAGTGTTACTATTGAAGAATTGGAGGGGTTCCGTGATGCCTTATTGGATCTTTGCCTGGCAGTAGATCTCGAAGAATTTGATCCCATAGACCTATGCGGCACCGGTGGTGACGGGAAGGATACTTTTAATATCTCCACCCTGGCATCGTTTGTAACCGCAGGAGCAGGAATTCATGTAACCAAACATGGAAATTACGGAGTTTCTTCCACCTGTGGCAGCAGCAATGTGATGGAATTTTTAGGAATAAAATTCAGCAATGATGCAGATTTTCTAAGAAAATGTATCGAGACTTCCGGGATCTGTGTATTGCATGCACCACTGTTTCATCCGGCCATGAAGAATGTGGCCCCGATACGTCGGGAATTGGCCGTAAAAACATTTTTCAACATGTTGGGGCCTATGGTAAATCCGGCCTTTCCAAAAAATCAGATCGTGGGGGTTTTTAATCTGGAGCTGGCCAGAATGTATGGCTACCTCTATCAGAATACAGATAAAAAGTATACCATTCTACATGCGCTTGATGGCTATGATGAAATTTCGTTGACCGGCCGCACAAAAACCATTTCGAACGCTACTGAGACCATGTTGGTCCCGGAAGACTTTGGGGTAAAAGCTATAAGGGCAGAAGATATTACAGGAGGTAATACTATTGAAGCATCTGCACAGATCTTTATGGATATACTGCAAGGTAAAGGTACAGAGGCCCAAAACAATGTGGTCTGTGCTAATGCGGGAATCGCCATTGCCACGGCAAAAGAACTTTTACCAAGAGAAGGCTTCGAAATTGCAATGGAATCTCTTAAAAGTCAAAAGGGTCTCAAAGCCTTTCGAACCTTACAAGAACTTAGCAGATAATGGATATACTAGATAAAATAGTACTACAGAAAAAAAAGGAAGTGGCCCTTAAAAAGTCACTGCTCCCAACTTCTCAGCTTGAAGCTTCTGTGCTCTTCAACCGTGAAACTACATCCCTTTCGAATGCCCTGAAGAACAGTAATTCTGGGATCATTGCAGAATTTAAACGCAGATCTCCCTCTAAATCTGTGATCAATTCTACAAGTACGGTGCAGGAAGTAGCCCAGGGATACGCGGCCGCAGGAGTTTGTGGCATGTCTGTACTAACAGATGGCCATTTTTTTGGAGGTAGCCTGGAAGACCTGCTTTTGGCCAGGGCAACTGTAAACATGCCCTTGTTACGAAAGGAATTTATTATTGATGAATTTCAGCTGATTGAAGCCAAGGCATATGGTGCCGATGTTGTCTTACTCATAGCATCTGTTCTTAGCAGAGAAGAAATCAAAAAATTCTTGGACTTGGCAAACCAACTGCAATTAGAAGTATTGTTGGAGGTACATAATGAACAAGAATTAGAACATGCCCTAATGCCCGGACTCAGTATGATTGGTGTAAATAATCGCAACCTTAAGAACTTTGAAGTTTCCCTGGACACCAGCAGGCATCTTGCTTCCATGATTCCGGATGAATTTGTAAAAATTTCCGAGAGTGGTCTTAGCAATAGCGAGGCTGTTCTTAGTTTGCGCAAGGAAGGTTATCAGGGTTTCCTGATAGGGGAGTCATTTATGGCTTCAGCAGATCCTGGATTGAGTGCAACTGCTTTTATTAAAAAATTAGGCGCATGAAGGTAAAGGTCTGCGGAATGCGAGCATTGGAAAATATAGAGAAGGTGGCAGCTTTGAAACCAGACTACATGGGTTTTATATTCTGGGAACCTTCCAAACGTTATTTCCAGGGTAGTATACCCGCCTTACCTCTAGAAATTCTACGGGTAGGGGTATTTGTGGATGCTTCGGTAGGGGATATACTAGAGAAAGCGATACAAATGCCGCTAGATCTCATTCAGCTTCACGGCACAGAATCTGTTCATTACTGCGCACAGCTTCGTGAGAAACTCGCCTTGCAACCTACAGAGCTTCAAAAGTCTACCCCGAATTGCAAAATAATAAAAGCCTTCAGCGTGGGATCTAGTTTTAACTTTGATAGCTTGCACGCCTATGAACCGTATTGCGATTACTTTTTATTTGATACCAAGGGGCCTATGCCGGGTGGTAATGGATCTCGGTTTAACTGGGAACTTTTAAGCGCCTACAATTCGGACATTCCTTTCTTTTTAAGTGGGGGCATAGGTCTTGAGGATGTTCCTCAACTCACAGATTTCCTTTCTTCTCCCATGGCACAGAAATGCCATGCGATTGATGTGAACAGCAAATTTGAAATACGTCCCGGATTGAAGAATACGGAGGATTTACAAAACTTTTTGAAAAAAATTAGACTAGAAAATTAATACCATTGTTATGAATACATATCAAGCAAACGAAAAAGGATATTACGGTGAATTTGGAGGGGCTTTTATCCCTGAAATGCTTTTTCCAAATACAGAAGAACTTCGTCTTAACTATGTCAAGATCATGGAGGATCCTTCCTTCCAGGCAGAATTTCAGCATCTGTTAAAAGATTATGTTGGAAGACCAACGCCATTATACTTTGCCAATAGGCTTTCAGAAAAATTCCAGACTAAGATCTACCTGAAAAGAGAGGACCTATGTCATACGGGGGCTCATAAAGTAAACAATACCATTGGGCAGATCCTCATGGCAAAGAAACTGGGGAAGAATAGGATCATCGCAGAGACCGGTGCAGGTCAGCACGGAGTAGCAACAGCTACTGTTTGTGCCTTGATGGGCATAGAATGTATTGTGTACATGGGGGAAAAAGACATTACAAGACAAGCTCCTAATGTTGCCCGTATGAAGATGTTGGGCGCAGAGGTTAGACCTGCCCTTTCGGGTAGCCGCACACTGAAAGATGCCACCAACGAAGCTATCCGAGATTGGATCAATAATCCTGTGAATACGCATTATATTATTGGTTCGGTGGTGGGGCCTCACCCCTACCCCGATATGGTGGCGAGGTTTCAGTCTGTCATCTCCGAAGAAATTAAAAGTCAGCTGTTAGAAAAAGAAGGAAGGGAAAACCCGGACTATGTGGTAGCATGTGTTGGAGGCGGGAGTAATGCTGCCGGAGCCTACTACCATTTTCTGGATAACGAGGAGGTAGGGATTATTGCGGTAGAAGCTGCCGGAAAAGGGATCCATACCGGGGAGAGTGCAGCTACCTCAGCCCTGGGAAAAGTAGGCATCATCCATGGAAGTAAAACCTTACTTATGCAGACAACAGACGGGCAGATCACTGAACCGTATTCTATATCTGCCGGACTAGACTACCCCGGGGTGGGGCCAATGCATGCCAATTTATACCGCAGCGGGCGGGGTGAATTTATTTCTATTACAGACGATGAGGCCATGAGGGCGGGATTGATGGTTTCCAAGTTGGAAGGAATCATTCCGGCCATAGAAACATCTCACGCCTTTGCAATTTTCGATCATAGAAAATTCGATCGGGATGAAGTGATAGTCATCAATTTATCAGGAAGGGGCGACAAAGACCTACAAACCTATATTGACTATTTTAAATTGTAAAAAACTCGTATCGCTCCATAAAAGCACAACAAAAGGATGAACAGAATTCAGCAAAAAATTAGGGAAGACAAAAAACTCCTGTCTATTTATTTTACGGCAGGATACCCGTCATTAGGAGATACCGTGCCAATCCTTATGGCCTTAGAACAAGCAGGAGTAGACATGATAGAAATAGGATTACCATTTAGCGACCCCCTCGCAGACGGCCCTACCATACAAGCAAGTTCTACAGCCGCTTTACGCAACGGGATGCGCACAGAGGTACTTTTTGAACAATTAAAGGATGTTCGGAAAAAAGTATCTGTGCCCCTTGTTATCATGGGGTATTTTAACCCTGTACTGCAATATGGTGTGGAGGCGTTTTGTAAGAAATGTGAGGAAATAGGTATTGACGGGATTATCTTGCCAGATCTTCCCCTCGATGTGTATCAGGACGAATACGAAAAAATATTTAAGGCACATGGACTACTCAATATTTTCCTTATAACCCCACAGACCAGTGATGAAAGAATTCATCAAATAGACCGGGGATCAGACGGATTTATTTATATGGTTAGCTCTGCCAGTACCACCGGAGCAAAGCATGGCCTTGGGGAAGAACAACATGCATACTTTAAACGAATTTCGGACATGAAGTTGAAAAATCCACAGATTGTTGGTTTTGGGATCAGCAATGCTGCGACCTTTAACCAAGCTACCAAAAACGCAAAAGGTGCTATTATTGGTTCTGCCTTTATCAAAATGCTGACCGAAAAGGGAACTAAGGGAATCGACTCTTTTGTTACATCCATAAAACCGTCAATATGAAACTGCTGGATAACTGGAAATTGGTACTCTTGCTCTGCCTTACTCTGGGCCTTGCGCCATATTTTCCGGAACCCCATCTCTGGGGCAAACTTAAATGGGTGGCAGGCGGTGCTGTTGGAATGGCTTATATGGACTGGTTTGATCTCCTACTGCACGGCACACCATTTTTATTATTGCTTCGAGTAGTAATTATTAAATTAAGAACCCCTAGGCTACAGAGTTGAGAATTGTTTACATTTATTCCATAATAGATCTTTGATACCATGAAGAAGCTTTTTACACTTATTTCCATTTTTTGTATTGGCACAATTGCCTATCCACAGGTGGATATTGATTTAAAATCGCAGGTAAGACATGCCATAGATGAATTGGTCCAATTTGTGGCAATCCCCAACGATGCACTTCAAACAGCAGATATTAATCGCAATCTCAATTGGCTAACACAAGAATTCAACAAACGTGGTTTTAATACCTCAGTATTGCCCACAGAGGGTCAGTCTTTATTCTTCGCGGCACTGCCCATGGAAGATGAAAAGCCTACCGTACTATTCTATATGCACTTCGACGGACAGTCTGTGGATCCTTCTAAATGGGATCAGCCAGATCCTTATAAAGTAGTACTAAAGTCGCCCGAAGCGGATGGTTTTATTACCAGATCTTTTGAAGAATTAAAAGAAGATATTGACTATGACTGGCGACTTTTCGGACGGTCTACCTCGGATGATAAAGGTCCGATTGTTATGTTCCTGAACGCCATTGATCTTTTAAAGAAAGAAAACAAGCAGATACCGTTTAACCTTAAGGTAATTCTGGATGGGGAGGAAGAGAAAAGCAGTAAACCCCTGCCAAAAGCTGTAAAGGTGTACAAGGATCTGTTGGAGGCCGATTTTTTAGTGATCAATGACGGGCCGGTGCATCCTTCAGGAAAACCCACCGTGGTGTATGGTTGCAGGGGAATTACCTCCCTTAGCCTCACCACCTACGGCCCGGAGTTTCCGCAGCACAGCGGACATTACGGAAATTATGCCCCTAATCCGGGATTTCAATTGGCCCAACTTCTGGCTAGCATGAAAGATTCCGAAGGAAGGGTGAGCATTCCGGGGTATTACGATGGGATCAACATAGATGATGCCACCATGAACATCCTGAAAAGTGTCCCTGATGATGCCACAGCCATCAATGCACATCTTGCCATTAAAACGCCGGAAAAAGTAGGGGACTTCTATCAGGAATCCTTACAATATCCTTCTTTAAACATCAGAGGACTTGGATCTGCCTGGATCGGTGAGAAAGCCAGAACCATTGTACCTGCTACAGCCACGGCCGAGCTAGACCTTCGGTTGGTACCCGAATCTGATGGTACACGGCTAAAAAAGCTGGTACGATCCTATATTCAGAAAGAAGGATTTTATATTACCGATACTATCCCAACCCGTGAGGAACGAATGGCACATTCAAAAGTACTTACCTTAAGAGAGGGCTCTGTGACCGATGCATTCCGTACGGATCTCAATAATGAATATGGAAATTATTTAGTGCGTGTACTGGGAGAAACATTTCAGGAACCTGTGGTACAGATACGTATCATGGGAGGCACGGTTCCCATTGCTCCTTTTATAAATGAATTAAAGATCCCTGCATTCATTGTGCCCATGGTAAACCCGGACAACAATCAGCACAGTCCAAACGAAAACCTGCGCATAGGCCAGATTGCTTATGGCATTAAGACCTTTTACACCCTCCTGAGCAGTCCTTTATAGTGTTGCGAAGGGAATTGTTAGAAGCCAATAGATAAGGGTGGTTAGGCTGTGTATGTTATTTGTAGAACTTGGTTTCCGTTAAAAGGGAGTGGATGTTATACCAAAAAACCTTGGAGGTAAAATCGTTCATGGTAGAAATATTAGCCAATTCCTCTTTTGCCTTTTTGGCCAATTCTTCTTTTTCCCCTTTAATTTCCTCGGGTAGTTCAATATAGCCCATGTTCCAGGAATTAAAAATCTTGTTTTTAGTCCAGCCGGTGGAAAGGATCTCTGTGTTAGTATGCCGGGCATCTTTTTTAATCTTTTTGAACAATTCATCTACCGGGTCTTGTTCTCCTTCCAATATTTGGATAAAATGACCTCTGTCATAGATCAGACAACCTGTAATCCCCGCCTGCCTGTTAAATGCAATGGCAGTGTCTACGATCTCCATGATCTGTTCAGTCTTTATACTGGGGAGGGCTTTCGATCGATAGGTGAGTTGATAGACTTTTTGATTCATTACCAAATGATTGTAAAAAGTGAAGCTGCATTACGCAGAATTCCTACTGGCATTTATATTTCCATAAAGAGAACGTGTTACAATTTTCTCATATACTTCTTTATCCCTATTGTTCTGGCCTATCTTGTGCAGGGCGTATTGTTGGATAACCAGTAAGGGCAGTACAATATTCTCCCTTATCTTTATGGACTCCCTGGAAACGGCCTCATTTTCCATAAGGATCTTAAAATTACTGATTTTTAATAACATTTTTTTGGACAACAGGTATTCGTCATAAAGAATCTGCCAAAAAGGGCCATATTCCGGATCATCCTTCATATAGGCGGTAAGTTCAAAATAGCATTTGGAGAGCGACATCATACTGTTGAGCATTAGGGCCTCAAAGAAGGGTACTTCCCTGTACAATTTTTTGATCTCCTTTAATCTTCCTTGTTCCGCAAGGGCCTGTAAGGCGGTACCTATACCAAAATATCCCGGAACATTTTGTTTGAGTTGACTCCATGAGCCTACGAAGGAAATTGCCCTTAGATCGGTTAATTCTAGCTTCGCCTTCTGCCCCCTTTTCCCGGGTCTGCTCCCAATGTTGGCCTTGGTGTAATATTTTAAGGTACTCCTGTTCTCCAGATACGGAATAAACATGGGATGCTGTTTAAGGGCATCGTATTTTTCAAAACTCAATAAGGACAATTCTTCCAGTAATTTCCTCGATTCTGTGCTGATCACATTTTCCTTCCCAAACAAATTGTTAGACAGGCCTGCTGTGAGAAGTTGTTCGGAATTATGGATAAAATGATCTTTGGTACCATAGGTACTGGTGATGGTTTGACCCTGAATAGTGAGCTGTATCTCATTATTGGCAATCTCTTTGGTTTGGGAGGCATAAAATCTGTGGGTTTTACCTCCCCCACGTGCCGGAGGACCTCCCCTGCCATCAAAAAACAACGCTTTAATGCCATGTTTAGAGCAGACCTTGGATAGCGTTTCTTTGGTCTTAAAAATAGACCAGTTGGCTTTTAAGTAACCCCCATCTTTTGTGCCGTCAGAAAACCCAAGCATCATGGTTTGTTTCTGATCTCTTTGTTGCAGATGACGTTGATATTCGGGAAGTGAGAACAAAGTGTTCATAATGGCCTCTGACCGCTCCATCCCTACCATGGTCTCAAAAAGAGGTACTATGTCGAATGAAATATCTCCGGGTGCATAGCCACACCATCTAAAAAGGGCATGGACAAAAAGCACAGAAAATATATCTTCAGAATTACTGATGATATACCTGTTACAACCATCTTCCCCATTTTTTTCTTTGATCTCCTTTAGCTGTTTAATATTTACAATGGTGTCTTGTAATATTTCATCCTCAAAATCCTCGGCCTTTAGCTGAAGGTTTTCATGCAACAGTATCCTTGTGAGTTCTTCATCATCTAATTCTGAGAGTGAATCCTGAATAAACCTGTTGTTTTTAAGGGTCGCTTCTATGAGTTGAACGTGTTTGCTGTGATCCTGTCTGATGTCGAGGGTAGCGAAATGGGTTTTAAAAATGCGAACTTTATCCATTAACTGTTCCAGATCTTTACTGTAAAGGCCCTGGTATCTTTCGTCCAATGTTTCCTTAATTCCCGTCAGGAGGCTTATGATCTCCTCATAAGCCAAGAACTTATCTACATTAAACATGGCGGTGTACAATTGATCCTGAAGATGGTTCAGTGGTTGCTGCAGCCCTTTAAAAGTTAATTTCTTACGTAATTTTTTTAAATCGTTATAATAGCACTTCATTAAGGTAATTCGCAGTTCATCGGCAACATCCTTTGTGATAGCTGCCGTCACAAACGGATTGCCATCTCTGTCCCCTCCGGGCCAAAACCCCAGTTTTAAGATATTGTAATTTTCAAAATTTTCTTTCCGGATATTGTCCTTGATATAACTGTACAGCTCCCCCACTGCATCGTAGTAAATATTCCTGAGAATATAAATGATATTCTTAGCCT
Source organism: Muriicola sp. (assembly GCF_049669965.1). Classification (NCBI taxonomy): domain Bacteria; kingdom Pseudomonadati; phylum Bacteroidota; class Flavobacteriia; order Flavobacteriales; family Flavobacteriaceae; genus Muriicola; species Muriicola sp. The sequence goes on from NZ_JBATLB010000209.1 coordinate 18,774, forward strand.
CCTCTAAAGGAGTAGGCTTTTTTGAATTGATGAGTGAGGTAAGACCGAGTTGCTGCAAGACAACATCAATGTCGTTTATCTTATCCTCAAGGATCAGCTGTCTTAATTCCTCAATAATATCTAGCACTGCGGGAGTATAAAACTGAGTCGGATGTGCCGTTAGGACGATACGCGCACTAAATGTCTCCAATTGCCTGGAAATATCGTTCCATTTCTTGGTTTTATTTACCAATTGAAAGTAATCCTTGATGGTTCGGGAGGTACTTAATTCATGTAATTTTGGAAACGCGGCATCCTCAACACTATCATACAATACTACCTGGCGTTCTACATACTGAATGATGCGAAACATAAAATCTATCTTCTCCTGATCATCACTTATTTCCGCATAGTTGGCAAAGAAATGGTCCATGATCTGCTGCGGATTTTGACCAGACTGTAATCCCTTCTCACATTGGTGAGTTAACAGTGGGATAAGCATCCCAACATTTTCTATGTTTTGATACGGAAGGTTTAAAAACAAGCTATTGTAGATATAGAACTTGTTGGTGACCAATTTCTTGAATTCTTCTAAACGTTTGGTTCCTGGCATATGTATATTCTCTTCAAGTTGAGAAAAAGGATAATAAAAATCTTTTTTCCTATCAGGTATAAATATCTGTATTATTCCTGAAGACTGGTCTTCTAAAGACCTAAATAACAAAATAATCTATCCTGACAACAAAACTAACACAGTTTACAACATAGATTCTTTTTTACGGGAGTTCTCTGGTATATTGCCTATGTAATTAATAAATAACCGTTTTTCATTTTCATATAGTGTTCTCGTAAAAGGGTCTTGTTCTGCGACAAGGCCCTTTTTTAATTTCATTAAAAGAACGGCTTATATTGCAAGACTCTAAAATCGAAGGTCGTGAAAGTGGGATTCTCGTTTTTAAGTTCCTTATAACTATCCATACTCCCTATAGCCCGGTTTGCCGCTCCCGAAGGTGCCGTTAAAGACACCGTCCTGATCTCTCTGGTAGAAGATTTTAACGAAAACTGATGAATTCTGGGCACTTCATCTGAGATACATCGCAGAGAAATTCCGTGTTCTTTCAGTTGTTTTCGGAAAAGGTATTCGGGACCGTTAAGACTGTTCCCTCCGGTAAACAAAAGCGTATGGATGTTTGGAAAATGATGTAAATAGTTTAAAATATTTCTTAGACGTATATCTTTCATGCCCAGATCGGAGGCATCTACCTTAGTTCTCTGGGCACTAGCTACAATGTCGCAAATTCCGATCTTTCGCTTCCGCAAGAAAGCCATCCGTTCTTCAATGGCGCTTTGGGTAGTTTCATAGTGGAGGGAAAGACTAAAAATTCGATCCAGAATTGGCCAAAGCTGACCGTCCTTACTGCCGTAGCAGAAATTCACATCGCCATGCTTTAACGCCCCTATGGTAAACCTGGGCGGTGGTAAGGTACCAACGATCATTTTGGTGGCCTCGGGAAAAAGGAACGGCTCGTATGGGTGGGCATGGTTGAACAATGGACAGGCTTCAATAAAGGCAAGGTACTATTTTTAGTCCTGGTTCTCAAAAGCCAGGCCCTTGCTTCCTTGTTCTTTTCATCTACTTTTTATATCTTAAAGTAAAATATACACATGGGAAAAGGAGATAAGAGCAGTAAGCGAGGCAAGATTGCTAATAAATCGTATGGGACCCGCAGGCCTCGTAAGATAAAAAAGAGACCTACGCTGGAGGAAAAAATCAATTTAAAAGGGAAGACTTAATCGATACTAAATTCTAAAGTAACTTGGCCCTCAGTATCTATATCTAATTCATAGGTATATAGCCCAATTGGGAGTATTTCTTCCCCAACAAAGTCGATAGGCTGCAAAACGTATACCTCTTCGCCGGAAGTGATCCTTATGTAGGCATAGGAATAAGCTGTTTCAAATTCCTTATATTCGGAATAGGTATCGGGATCTAGGGCTTCGTAGATATGATCCTCATCTCCAACGAGCACCTCATCAAAGACTAGGGAACTCTTATTGTTTATCCGGATATTGATGGAGGTAATATCATCGTCCCTGTCAGAACAGGCCATGGTCATTAATCCCAAGCTCATACATAAAATGATCAATCGTTTCATAGCTGCGTATTGTAAGTGATGTTATACGATTAAAACGATCGGAAGAGGAAAATATTCTATCGGACAAATACCGGTTGGTGATCCTTCAGGGTGTGTTCTTTACTGAATTGATAATCATCACCAGTAAATCCTCGAATATCGTCCAGGGTTCGGGCCCCACTATCTGCAAGGTATCGCACCATAGAACCCCTTGCTTTTTTTGCAAAAAAGCTGAGCACCTTAAGCTTATCATTCTTCCAATCTTTAAAAATTGGGGTAATTATGGGATTCTTTATTTTTTTGGTGTCCAGAGCAGTGAAATACTCATTACTAGCCAGATTCACCAACATTTCACCTTCTTCTAACTCTTCATTCAGGGCATTGGTTAGGGTAGATCTCCAAAATTCGTACAAATTCTTATTGCTTCCTATTTTAAGAGAGGTACCCATCTCTAATCTGTAAGGCTGAATAAGGTCTAAGGGTTTAAGAATTCCGTAGAGACCAGATAAGATCCTAAGGCTTTGCTGCAATTCCAAAACTTTATCTTCGGACAAACTATAGGCATCCAGGCCCTGGTATACATCTCCATTAAAGGCGTAGATTGCCGGCCTGGCATTATCAGGGGAGAAGGGTAACTTAAATTGCTGATTTCGCTCCCAGTTAACTTCTGCCAATTGAGTAGAAATTTCCATCAATTTCATAAGCGACCTTGGGCTCTTTTTGGCCAGTATCTTATTGATCCGTTCCGATTCTTTGAGAAATGCGGGCATGGAATATTGTGAGGTAGGAACACTAGATTCAAAGTCGAGCGATTTAGCAGGAGAAATTACAATCTTCATAAACAACACTTTTCAACGAAAATAAGAAGGAAAATTGGGAAACCGGGGCGGCGAATTCTAATTGTTTCCAATACGTCTATTGAAAGTATTTATACTACCGGCTATGCTTGGAATAATGCCGCCACTTATCAATGCACAAAGACATATCCTCAGGAAGTTCGGTATTGAACTGTACTTTTTCACCACTTACAGGATGAATAAATCCTAAGGTCTTGGCATGCAGTGCCTGCCTGGGCAAAATTTTAAAACAATTATCTACAAATTGCTTGTATTTTGTAAAGGTGGTTCCTTTCAAGATCTTATTACCCCCATAACGCTCATCATTGAACAGGGTATGACCAATATGTTTCATATGTACCCTGATCTGATGTGTCCTGCCGGTTTCCAACACACAGCTTACCAGGGTAACGTATCCGAGGCGTTCTAGTACCTTGTAATGCGTTACGGCCTCCTTCCCCTGCTCTCCTTCAGGAAATACCTGCATTTGGAGTCGGTTCTTTGGGTTTCTGGCAATATTACCTTCAATAGTTCCTTCTTCTTCATCAATATTCCCCCAAACCAGAGCTACGTATTGCCGTTCGCTGGTCTTATCGTAGAATTGTTTGGCCAGATGCGTCATGGCTTCATTGGTCTTGGCAATTACCAATAAGCCAGAAGTATCTTTATCGATTCTATGGACGAGTCCTGGTCGGCCACTCGAATTCTCAGGAAGATCCTTGATATGATGAGCCAGGGCGTTAAGTAAGGTACCAGAATAATTTCCATGTCCGGGATGCACTACCATCCCTGCAGGTTTATTTACAACCAGTACGGTCTCATCCTCGTAAACGATGTCTAAGGGAATATCTTCGGGTGTTAGGAGGTATTCATAAGGGGGGTGTTCAAATAGGACCCGTACCTCATCTCCTGCTTTTACCTTGTAATTCTGTTTAACTACCTGGTTATTAACCCAGATATTTCCACCTTTAGCAGCTTGTTGAATTTTATTCCGGGTAGCATTTTCAATAAAGTTCATTAAGAACTTATCTACACGCAGAGGTTCCTGCCCTTTTGAGGCAGTAAATCGATGATGTTCAAAAAGATCATCTTCAGAAGGATCGGCAACCTGGTAGTCATCCATAGGGTTATTGTGCGTCGGCTTTTATTCTGGCCTGACCAGGAATAGTACCATTCCCACAGATAAGCTCAATTTTCGAGGTCTTTGGCAATTTATCTCCGGGGCTGATACTCTTCCCCTTAAATTTGGCATAGTACACCATATCCTTGCCCAGTTCGTCTATATAGGTAATTCTCTCCACATCTAATCCTACGGCTCTTAACATAGAAGCCGCATTGCGCTGGGTTACCTGTACAATATTGGGAACGGTAACTTTTTTATAGCCCGAAGGATTGATAGTTATATATATTTTCCTATTCTCCTTAACCATGTTCCCGGCTGGTGGGTTCTGTTCTATGATAGAGAACCTGGGGTAATCTGGATCATAATTGGCAGAATCCAGTACCTCATAGCGAAGGTTGGCGCTCTCCAGGGTCTCTCGCATGTCTGTCACAGACATTTTAGAAAGACTAGGCACCTCAACCAGTTCTCCGTGATGTGTAGATCCCTTGAGCCATTGCAACGCACCCCAGGAGATCACCAATACGGCTACCAAAGCAAGACCGAGATTTATCAGCAGTGTTTTGCTGCGAAGAAAATTCAAAAAATTCCTCATAAGTTTACTTTATAACCTGGCAAAGATAGGAAACCGAATGCTTTTTTCTTTACTTTGATTCTGTTATCAACCGTGACTCGTTCTTGAACCAAACCTCGTGCTAGCAAATATGAAAGTGAATATTGCCATTATCATGGGAGGCTTTTCCAGCGAACATCAGATCTCCTTACTAAGCGGCCAGAATGTTTACGTACAGTTGAACAGGGAAAAATATACCCCCTACCGCGTCGTAATATCTACGGAAAAATGGGTCTGTTTAGACGATACAGACAAGGAATATCCTGTAAATAAAGCAGATTTTACGGTAGTGATTGGTAATGACAAGGTCTCCTTCGGATGTGTATTCAATGCTATTCACGGCACGCCGGGGGAAGATGGATTAATGCAGTCTTACTTTAAACTACTGGGGTTGCCACAGACTTCCTGTGGGTATTACCAAGCTGCTTTAACGTTTAATAAACGAGATCTTCTGAGCGTCTTAAAACCCTACGGCATTAAATCTGCACCCTCCTGCTATCTGAATGAAGGAGATAGGATAAACGAGGAAGAGATCATTAAAAAAGTTGGGTTACCCTGTTTTGTAAAGGCTAACAAGGCCGGCAGTAGTTTTGGAATTTCCAAGGTATATACCAAGGAGGAAATACAGCCTGCTATAACAAAAGCCTTTGGAGAAGACAATGAAATCATTATAGAGTCCTTTTTAGAAGGGACCGAAGTGTCTGTAGGTGTTATTACCTATAAGGGGGCAACAAAAGTTTTGCCTATCACCGAGATCGTCACTGAAAACGACTTCTTTGATTACGAAGCGAAATACGAAGGAAAGTCACAAGAGATCACCCCCGCCAGGATTTCAGACACAGAAAGAGCGCATGTTGAACAGTACGCCAAACTGGCCTACGAGGTTCTAAAAATGAAGGGATATACGCGCAGTGAGTTTATTTTGATAGATGAGATTCCTTATATGCTGGAGATGAATACCACACCTGGCCTAACGGAACAGAGTATTTTACCCAAGCAGGCTTTAGCCGCAGGCCTGTCCCTGTCCGAACTTTTTGAATCTGCCATTGAAGAAGCGTTAAACGAAAAATAAGTACCTTTAAAATTGTATAAAATAGCTTGCTATGAGACGTGCCATTTTCCCGGGTTCTTTTGATCCTATAACCTTAGGGCATTACGATATTATAGAAAGGGGAATTCACCTCTTTGACGAGATCATCATTGCTATAGGAAGTAATGCGGAAAAAAAATATATGTTTTCCGAAAAGAAACGCAAGGCCTTTATAGCCGACGCTTTTAAAGGAGAAAAGAAAATTAAGGTAGATACTTACACCGGCCTCACCATCGACTTTTGTCAAAAAGTAAATGCCCAATTTATTTTACGTGGCCTTAGAAATCCGGCCGACTTTGAATTTGAGAAAGCCATTGCCCATACAAACCGAAAACTCTCCGGGATTGAAACAGTCTTTCTGCTTACCTCGTCGGGAAAATCTTACATCAGTTCTTCAATTGTGAGAGATGTGATCCGCAATGGTGGTGATTACACCTCCCTGGTTCCTGACACAGTTAAGATTTAATGAATTGCAGCTAATATGATACTTTAGAACACCCACTTTGTATAAATCTTCCTCCTAGATAATTTCCGATCTCCCTCAATTATTAATTTTATGTAAGTTTTTTCTTACTTTAGTGTAGTATTTACCTATATTCCATGGAATATTGTACGCACACAACTAGAATGAGCAGGTTCACAACAATCATTAAATAATGTTGAATAATCAGAATACATTAGTAAGAAATTACGACATAATGTTGCGTGGTACCCCTACAGTAAGCTTTGAATACCTAATAAAACAGTTGCCAACCGCAACTGCTTTTATTAATAAAAAGCTTGAGGTAGAATTTGTTTCTGACAAGTGGATCAATGATTTCGATTTAAGCAAAAAAAGTGTTATTGGGCAATCTATCCATACCCTTTTTGATGATATAAGTGAAGAATGGGAAAAGGTTCTTAAGAAATGTCTGAAAGGAGAAATAAGTCAAAAAAGCCTGCATCGTTATTTTGATAACGAAAAGAATGAGCGCTGGTTTGAATGGCAGAACATCCCCTGGTACGATGAAAAGGAAAACGTCATTGGGGTTATCCTTCAAACGGAGAACGTTACTGACAAGGTTAGCTTAGAACTCAAAGCCGAAAAATTGGCTATCATTTTAGAAACCCATTCTGATGATACCAATGTTGGCAGTTGGGAATTCGATATAGAACGCAACACCCTGCATTGGTGCCCCACTACAAAAAAGTTACACGAAGTAGTTCCAACCTATGAGCCCAATATCGATACGGCAATTAATTTTTACAAGGAAGGCTACAGCAGGAATACCATCGCAATGGCAGTTGACAGGGCTATTCAAAAAGGTGAACCCTGGGAAGAGACATGCGAACTCATAACCGCAAAGGGGAAAGAAATTACTGTAATTGCCAAAGGGAAACCAATAGTTAAAGATGACAAATTAATAGGTCTTGTAGGGATCTTCAAAGATATCACTCCAACACTCGAATCTGAAATAAGGACTCTCCAACAAGAGCGTCACTTCCGGACCATCTTTAATTCATCCTACCAGTTTACAGGTATTCTGGATACCAAGGGTACATTTCTGGAGGTGAATAATACGGCCTTACAATTTTCGGGCCTGCAAGAGAGTGAAGTAGTCAATAAAAAATTCTGGGACGCCTACTGGTGGCCTATTCCGGAGTATGTAAAGGACGGACTCAAGGAAATCATAAAGGCAGCTTCGCAAGGGGAAACCATGCGTAGCGAGATTGTTGTGCTCGATAAAGACAAGAACCCTATCCCGGTAGATTTTAGTTTAATTCCGGTCTACGATGATAATAACAGGGTGGTTTCGCTGCTTGCTGAGGGCCGTATGATCAAAGAAATGGTGGCGGCACGTCAAAAACTAAAGATCAGTGAGCAAAAATTCCGGGCCCTTTATGAATTATCACCTACCAGTTATATCCTAAGTGATTTTGACACAGGCGAGATCCTCGATTTCAATACCGCTTTTGAAAGGACTACAGGGTATCACAAAGATACTCTTGGCACTTTGCATGTGAGCGACATTTTAGTGACGGTATCCAAAACACAACTCCTCAGGATCAAAAAGGAGATCGAAACAAACAATACCTTCGGACCAGAGGAGCAACAATACATAAAAAAGGACGGAACCAAATTCTCGGTCCTGGTCAGTGGTTCCCTGGTTGGTAATAAAAAGGGGCGAAAATTATTATGGTCCACCGCACAGGATATCTCAGAGAGTAAACTCAAAGAGATACAACTCAAAGAAGAACAGGAATTATTAAGAACCTTAATAGATAATTTACCCCTGAACGTCTTTATCAAGGACCTTGACTCTCGCAAGATCTTGGTCAATAAATCAGAATTAGACTATTTGGGGATAAAGGATCAAGCAGAGGTTCTCGGCAAAAATGATTTTGATCTATACGACAAAGAGATAGCTGAAATCTCCAGAGAAGAGGATCTTAGAGTAATGCAGTCTGGAGAACCCATGCTGGGCGTAGAGACCATCAATGTAAAGAAAGACGGTACGACCACCACTTTCCTCACCTCGAAAATTCCACTTAAAGGTAATAAAGGCAATGTAAAAGGACTTATTGGGATTAGCCTGGACATCTCGGATCTGAAACGCAAGGAAGAGGAATTGCACGATCTTATTAATGTAACCTCCCATCAGAATAAAAAACTGATCAACTTTGCGCATATAGTTTCCCATAATTTAAGGTCGCATACCGCTAATTTTTCAATGCTCTTAGACTTCCTCATTAGTGAAACAGATGCGGAGGAGAAGAACAGGATCATTAAAATGCTGATGGAAGCCTCAGACAATCTCCTGGAAACACTGGAAAATCTAAATGAGGTAGTGGCCATTAGTACCAAAATAAATCTGGATAAGAAATCCATCAATCTAAATGAGAAAATCACAGCGGTAGAAAAAAATCTAATTGCCTTTTTAAAGAATAGTAATGCACTGATAATTAATGAGGTAGATAAATCTCTTGAAGTGAAAGCTGTGCCGTCTTATGTGGAAAGCATTCTTATGAACTTTATCACCAACTGCATTAAATACAAAGATCCGATGCGCAGACCCGTGGTACATTTAAGCGCAGAAACCAATGAAAACTATACCATACTGTCTATCAAGGACAATGGTCTGGGAATAGATTTGGAAGAACATGGAGAAAAATTGTTTGGAATGTACAAGACATTCCACGAAAACCCTGATGCCAGGGGAATTGGCTTATATATTACCAAGAATCAGATTGAGGCGATGAATGGTAAAGTTACTGTAGAGAGTGAGGTTGGTAAAGGCACCACCTTTAAAATATACTTTAATGAAAAAAATTAAGAGTATTTGCATCATAGATGATGATCCTATCACTGTTTTTGGGATCAAGAAAATGCTGAGTTCTTTCGATCTCGCAGATGAAATCAAGACCTACGTAAACGGAAAAGAGGCAATTGATGAGATAACCTTAATTATAGAACAAAACACTCCGGTACCTGAAGTGATATTTCTGGATATCAATATGCCTATAATGGATGGATGGCAGTTTCTGGAAAAATTCCTCACATTAAAGGTAGATACCAAAATAATGATCAACATAGTTACTTCTTCTATTGACCCGTATGACAGGCAACAGTGGGAGCGCTTTAAGGCTACCACCCATCACCTCTTAGAATTTAAGAATAAGCCTATTCGGAAGAGTGATATTTTGGAAATTACGAAAGCTGCCTAGTGAAATTTATCTCCTTCAAAAAGAATTCTGATATTAGTGTATGAATTCTCCAGGGCCTTTTTGATCTTATGCGGACCTTTCCATTTAACTTTTTCTATTTTCTCACTTTTTTGTCCCACTAATTTGCCTTTATAGGAAGTTTGCATGGCGTACCAGTGCACTTCTTTGAGCTTGTAGGTGCCTCCTTTTTTGAATACATGGTAGGTGGTCTTTAAAAAGTTTTCGATCTTCAACCCTTGCACACCCGTTTCTTCCTCTACTTCTCGTAGTGCACATTCTTCAAGAGTTTCCCCCTTGTCTAAACGGCCCTTGGGGAGGTCCCACTTATCATTCCTGTAAATAAACAATACCTTGCCTTGCTTATTGGTCACTACCCCACCTGCAGCAACTTCGAGTGGTATTTTCTTTGTAAATTTCTTGAGAATTTCTTCATGATTGGGGTGATAGATATAAGCAGCCTGCAACTTCTTTTTAGCCAGGGCGTCTATGGCGTTATTGATTGCAGATTCGTTTAGCAGGAAGTATTCACCATTAACAGTTTCTGAGAGTTTGTTTGTTAAAACTAAGGGGGCGTCATTAACAAAAACTTTATACATTTGCGAAATGATTTTGGACAAGCACACTGCTAATAAAACTGCAGAACTACTTCTGCAAATTAATGCAATTAAGTTGAGACCCGAAAATCCATTTACTTGGGCTTCGGGATGGAAATCTCCCATTTACTGTGATAATAGAATTATGCTTTCCTTTCCGGTGATCAGGAATTACATCAAAGAGGAGATCGCAAAACAAGTTGAGGACCTTTATGGGAAACCGGATATCATAGCCGGAGTGGCCACAGGAGCTATTGGTATTGGAGTCTTAGTTGCCGAATACCTGGGACTGCCGTTTATTTACGTCAGACCGGAAGCGAAGTCGCATGGAAGGCAGAACCAGATAGAAGGCCTTTTGGAAAAAGATCAGACCGTTGTGGTTATTGAAGACCTCATCAGTACTGGGAATAGCAGTTTAAATGCCGTGGACGCTCTTGCCGGTAATGGTGCAAAAATCAAAGGTATGATTGCTATCTTTACCTATGGTTTCCAATTAGCCACTGAGAATTTTAAAAAGAAGGGGATAGAGCTGCATACGCTTAGTGATTTTGAGACCTTAATTCAACTTGCCTCAGAAACTAACTACATAAAAGAAGAACAATTACATACGCTAATGGAGTGGAAAAAGGATCCTTCACTCTGGAAATCATAACACTATGCATATAGAAACACCCAAAAAGACGGTTGAGAAAAGTAATGAGGCAGTCTATACATTTCTTACAGATCTGAAGAACTTTGAAAAACTAATGCCAGAGTCTATCGATAAGTTTGAGATCTTAGATGATGACACCTTCCTGTTTGCCCTGAAAGGCATGCCTCAAATAGTGCTGAAACGCAAAGAACAAGTTCCGTTTGAACGTATTGTCTTGGGCGCAGCAAGTGAAAAACTTCCGTTTACACTCAGTGCACATATTTCTGAAATAGATGCCAATACCAGCGAAGTGATGTTAAATTTTGAAGGCGAATTCAATGCCATGATGGCAATGATGATCAAAAATCCTATAACCAATTTTATAGGAACACTATCGGAAAATCTCAAAAAAATATAAGGATCTTAACGGGATCTGCTTCTTCTCAGTAACCATACGCTATTTCTTTGAAACCATAGGCTGTTATTCCTCGTGATTCTTGTTCCAAAAGGAGTTGGCCTGCCTTGTTGACCCCCCTAATGGTGCCTTTGATCTCTATGCCCTTCACCGTATAGACAGAAGGAACATCCTTTCTGAAAAGCAGCTGTTGATATTCCTTTTCCAGGACCTTTAGTTTCTTAACCTCCAAAAACTCCATCTGCTTTTTTATATTCAAGAGAATATCGATCAGCAATACATCCGGATCGTAATGTTTGGCCGTTATTTGTTTTAAAGAGGCCGCATTAGGCAAAGAATCAAAGGATTCCTGATTCACATTTAACCCAATGCCAAGAATTGAATTTTTAAGCGAGGAGCCTTTAACAATATTTTCTATCAGGATACCACAAAGTTTTTTCCTGCCTGACAGAATGTCGTTAGGCCATTTAATGGAAAGTTCGGGTATTTGCAGTGATGAAAGTGCTTTGTAAATTCCGAGTGAGACCGCCATGGAAACAAAAAACTGGTCCCTTGCCTGCAGCTCCTTATGACACTTTAACACGCTAAATGTGAGGTTCTTACCACCCTCAGAGGCCCAATACGCCCCGCCTTGCCCACGGCCCTGAAGTTGCTTTTCTGCAACCAATACGGTGTAATCTTCCATCGGAGTATCCTGCAACATTCTTTTTAGATGCAGATTGGTAGAATCCGTGGCACTAACTTTGATTAACTTCATAAGGTGAGGAAGATCCTTTACAGGTACAATGTTATGTTAAAAACAATGGTTAAGAAAACAAAAAAATAATAACTTTGTAAAAACTAAAAACTTTGGATGCAGAAACGGAAGGCTAGCGCAGATGAATTAATCGCTTTAATATTACACGGAATAGAAGAAGTTAAAGGACTTGAAATTAATCTACTCGACCTAAGAGACATAGAAAATACCGTTTGCGACTACTTTATAATTTGTAATGGTACCTCTAATACGCATGTAAATGCGATCGTAAATTCAGTTCAAAAAACAGTTAGTAAAGGCATCAAAGATAAACCCTGGCATGTAGAAGGTTCTGAAAATGCCGAATGGGTGCTTCTGGATTATGTAAACGTAGTAGTTCACGTTTTCCAAAAGCAGGTAAGAGACTTTTATGATATTGAAGGGCTATGGGGAGATGCGAAAGTAACCATGGTAGAAAGCAGTTTTAATCAATAAAAAATGGCTAAAGAAAATAATAGTACCCCGCAGAAAAAACCAAAATTCAGCTCCTGGTGGATTTATGGCCTGATTGCGGTTTTACTCATAGGTTTTAATATTTTTGGGAGCGGAAGTCTTACTTCTACCCGGAAGACCACTACCTCTGAATTACAACAATACCTGAGGACTGGTGATATTGCAAAGATCGTAATCATTACCAACACCAACCAGGCCAAAGTATTTCTGACCGAAGAGGCGTTGGCAAAAGATGTGCATAAAGATGTGGCCAATAAACCCTTCTTTCCCACAACGGCAGAGCTCCCTCAATATGTCCTGGATTATGGTGATCTACAGATCTTTCAAAATGAAATCACAGAAATTAAGAAAGAGAACTCCCTCAATACTATCGTAGAATTTGATAAAGAATCGAACGTACTTGGGGACCTTTTAATAACCATCATCCCGTTTGTCCTTATAATTGGAATTTGGATCTATCTGATGCGGCGTATGTCTGGCGGAGGAGCAGGAGGTGCAGGCGGACAGATATTTAACATAGGTAAATCTAAGGCGAAACTCTTTGATGAGAAAACCGATACCAGGACCTCTTTTAAAGATGTTGCAGGATTGGAAGGCGCAAAAGAAGAGATAGAGGAAATCGTAGAATTCCTCAAAAATCCGGATAAGTATACATCCCTGGGTGGAAAGATACCTAAAGGCGCTTTGCTGGTGGGCCCTCCGGGTACCGGTAAAACCTTACTCGCTAAAGCAGTGGCCGGCGAGGCCAAGGTGCCGTTTTTCTCCTTGTCGGGATCAGATTTCGTAGAAATGTTTGTAGGCGTAGGAGCCTCCAGAGTACGCGACCTATTTAAACAAGCCAAGGATAAGGCTCCTGCGATCATCTTTATAGATGAGATAGATGCCATTGGACGCGCCAGAGGAAAGAATAATTTCACAGGATCTAATGATGAGCGAGAGAATACTCTAAATCAGCTTCTCACAGAAATGGACGGTTTTGGAACCAACACCAATGTCATAGTACTGGCAGCCACTAACAGGGCCGATGTACTGGATAAGGCATTGATGAGGGCAGGAAGATTCGACAGGCAGATCTATGTAGATTTACCAGACATCAGAGAACGCAAGGAGATCTTTGAGGTACACTTAAGACCTATCAAAACTGCAGAAACGCTCGACCTCGACTTTCTTGCTAGACAGACGCCCGGATTCTCTGGAGCAGATATTGCCAATGTTTGTAATGAAGCAGCATTAATCGCAGCCAGAAAAGAGAAAAAGGCAGTTGGAAAACAAGATTTCCTGGACGCAGTAGACCGTATTGTAGGTGGACTGGAAAAGAAGAACAAGATCATTACTCAGGACGAGAAGAAGACCATTGCCTACCATGAGGCAGGGCACGCCACCGTAAGTTGGATGCTAGAACATGCCGCACCCCTGGTAAAGGTAACTATAGTCCCAAGAGGCCAATCCCTAGGTTCTGCCTGGTATTTGCCAGAGGAACGACTTATTGTTAGACCGGAACAAATGAAGGATGAGATGTGTGCTACTCTGGGAGGAAGGGCTGCAGAAAAGGTAATTTTCAACATGATCTCCACTGGTGCCTTAAGCGATCTTGAGAAAGTTACGAAACAGGCACGGGCCATGGTAACCATATATGGTCTCAATGATGCGATAGGGAATCTTACCTATTATGATTCATCAGGGCAAAATGAATATGGTTTCACCAAACCCTATAGCGAAGAAACTGCTCAGACCATAGATCAGGAAATTTCCAAGCTTATTGAGGCCCAATACGCCAGAGCTATACAGGTCTTAGAAAAGAACAAGGACAAATTGACCGAACTTGCAGAAAGGTTGTTAGAAAAAGAGGTTATCTTTAAAGAAGACCTTGAGAAGATATTTGGAAAAAGACCTTTCGAAAAACATTTCGATAAGAAAGGACAAGAGATTACCATAGAAAAGGAAGAACCTAAGGCTAAAGAACTGCCTGAGGACAAGGAAAAACCAAAAAAACTAGCCAAGGATAAAAAATAAATTCCTTGAATTGTTGTAGAAATTAGTACTTTAATCACGATCTAATTCAAGAAATGGGACTATTTTCCAGCTTATTTGGGGGAGGTAAAAAAAAGAAGGGCTCTAAGGCAATTATGGAGACCAGAGGAGTCCACATGCCCGACCTGAATCTTCCCATTGATGAAAAATTTACTATTCATTTCAAGAAGAACGGAGGGAAATTCTTGTATTGCGACTCATTTGCAGAAGTCTCAGAAGCCCTAAAGAATATAATTGAAGAAAACCATTGGGAAGAGTTACCATTCTATAGCATGGACCCCAGATTGGAAGAAAAATTTTCCAAGGAGAACATAGTTTTCAGCCATAAAGTGGCAGACACTGAGATCTTTTTTACAACTTGTGAACACCTTATTGCCCAAAACGGATCTATTTTGGTTTGCTCCAATCAATTAAAAGAAAGTAAACTGAGTGAACTCCCCGAGAATGTTATCGTTTTTGCAACTACAAGTCAATTAGTGGAAAATATTGGGGAAGGCTTAAAGGCGATCAAAAAGAAATACAAAAAAGGCATCCCGGCGAATATCACCACTCTAAAACACTTTCAGGCTACCAATGAAAATGCGGATGACTTTCTGACATACGGAAGTAGTTCTAAGCATTTATACCTCATACTATTGGAAGACCTATAAGATGACAGAACTTTTAAGGCGTTTACTTACAGGAGTTGTATATGTTATTTTACTGCTCTCCGCCGTTTTTCTAAGTTCTGACGCTTTCGATTTTCTTTTTATGGTCTTTGGCCTGGCCTGTCTTTATGAATACAAAAAATTAGTTGGTCTGAGGGGCTACCATGTTTTTGCAGCATATCTGGGATTATGGTGGTTATTTATTTATATCATCAGGGATGAAGTGCTTATCAACGTGCTCATGTTCCTCTCCATCACCGTAAACATTGCTCTGATTTATTTTCTTTTTTCACGTAAAAAAATATACCATGCCTATGAGAAGTTTCTCGTAGGGCTTTTCTATATTGGGGGAGGCTGCATCTTTTTGACCATGATCCCTTACAAAAACGATGCATTTGCAAAATTGTTGATAATGGGTATCTTCATTCTTATTTGGGTTAATGATTCATTTGCCTACCTGGTAGGCAAGTCTATTGGAAAAAGAAAACTTTTTCCTTCTGTCTCTCCAAAAAAGACCATTGAAGGCACTATTGGCGGTTTTATTTTTACCATGATAGCAGCCTATATCATGGCGCACTACGAACCTATTGTAAAACCAACACAATGGATCATTCTGGCAGCTGTGATCGTGATCATGGGCAGTGTTGGGGACCTGGTTGAATCTAAGCTTAAAAGAGAGGCAGGCGTTAAAGACAGCGGTGCCATATTACCAGGGCACGGAGGTATGCTCGATAGGTTAGATAGTCTTATATTTGCAGCACCATTTGCATATTTGACCTTAAATATTTTTACCTATGTTTCATAGAGAAGGGCGTGCCATCATCCTATCTACTTTTTTTATCACAGCAGTGATCATCCTTTTGGCGCACTTTTACATTCAGGACCCTTCTATTAAGATAGTCCTGCAAGTAGTTTCGATTGTGATCCTTATCCTGATCCTACAATTCTTTCGAAATCCTAAAAGAATAGCGAACAAAAACTTTAATGAAATCCACGCTCCTGTCGACGGAAAAGTGGTGGTCATTGAACGCGTCACGGAAAACGAATATTTCAAGGACGAAAGACAGCAGATTTCTATTTTTATGTCACCGGTAAATGTGCATGTTACCCGATATCCTGCAAGCGGTGTGGTGCGGTATTCAAAGTATCATCCCGGTAAATACCTCTTCGCCTGGCACCCAAAGTCGAGCGAAGAAAATGAACGCACCTCCGTCGTGATAAGAACACCTAAATTCGGAGACATTATGTATCGCCAAATTGCAGGTGCCATGGCAAGGCGCATTGTGAATTATGCGGAAGAGGGTGAAAGTGTTCAGCAGGGTGAGGATAGCGGCTTTATAAAATTTGGTTCCAGGGTGGATTTATTTTTACCTTTAGATGCACGAATAGCGGTAAAACTAAATCAAAAAGTAAAAGGAGCCATAACCTGTATTGCCAGCGTAAAAATAGAAGATGGAGAAGGATAGTTTACATACAGAATTTGAGAAAGCGGTTAATTTTGTGAGTAACTATACCGACCCCCTCCCGCCAGATCTGCTTCTGAAACTATATGCCTACTACAAAATAGCCAATAAGAACTACAACAATCCGGGAAGTAAGACCCCACTGATCAATGCGTTTAAGGCCAATGCCCTGATTCAGGCACAGAACCTACAGCCTGAAGAGGCTATGGAAATGTATATTGTATTGGTAAAAAAGGAATTTGGCAGAAGTAATTTTTAAGAATTTTCATTCATAGAGATCCGATATATCTGCCCTACACAAGTCGAGCATCATCTCTCCCATTTTAGCAGTTACATCCTTAAAGAATTGCTCACCTTTTTCTTTGGTTGCAAAAGCGGGGTTTCCTATACCTGTGTCCTCAGATACCTGAGACCATTTGCGTTCTGCCCACACCCATCCTTCTGTAAAAGCTTTGATTTTAAATGACTTGGCGTTACCCTTCCCCCACTCCTTCTTTGGCAGTACCAGATCTGGTTTTAAATACAAAAGCAGGCTGGTCTCCATTTCTTCCGCATGATCCCCCGTTTCCTTGAAATATGTCGCTCTGTCAAATACTTTGGTCCAATTTGAAACACATATGAACATCTCTGGGAATTTTAAGCCCAGTTCCCGCACAAGCGCCTTAAAATTGTTACCCCCATGACTGTTAAAGATCATAAATTTTCTGATGCCCTGCCTGTTTAGAACTGTAAGGATATCTGAAAGAATGGCGAACTGGGTAGAAGGATTTAGATTTATATCCAGATAGATATCGGATTGTCCCGTATTAACCCCAAAGGGGATTGCAGGCAAGACAATGACCTTTCCCCCTTGTTCCCAGGCATGCTTCGCGGCCTCAGAAGCCAATTCCTCTCCTTCGTAAACGTCGGTGGCATAGGGCAAATGGTAATTATGTGCTTCGGTGGCGCCCCATGGCAAAACAGCTAGTTCAAAGGAGGCATTTTTAAGGGATTTCCAGTTGGTCTCGGCAAGGATATAAGGTCTAATGGCCATAAGATCATTATTAATAAGCAATTTCCTGATGTATTTCTGCACGTTCTATAAAGGTAAAATAGAATCCTCCAACTCCTGTAGTGACAAAATAAAGGCCAATTAGTAAACTTCCAGAACTCCAATACGCATCTACCCCAAACCAATCCCCTGTGTAACCAATAAGAATAATCCCGGCGAGGGCTCTGAAAAGTTCAATATAAAAAGCAAAGGTCTTACGATCCATTAAACTGGTATAACCAAAAATTCCCAGAAATATAAACGCCCCGAAAAGAAGTAAGCCTCCAAATCCTATGGCGGAATAATTATAGAACATAAAGAGAATAAGCAAAAGGGTAATCACCATTTGATAGATTGAATACCCTTTTAAAAAAGGGGATGCCTTTGTTTGATACCTGTTAAATGCATACACATCTTCTATGACCTCATAAGGGTATAGATCCTTTACGTCGGCCGGGCGCCAACCTGTAGGCATAAACCAGATCCTGAATTTATCGCGAATACTTCGGGTACGCCAGGCATCGAGCATAAGTCGCCACAGATGCTGAAAATTAATAAGGATAGGATTCCAGGTGTGTACGGGTTTTAATACTCCGTATTGCGGTGGCACATCTTCTAATTCTTCCTGAAACGTTCCAAACCATCTGTCCCAAACGCAGAGGATCTGACCTAAATTCTTATCAATATATTCCGTATTGATCGCATGGTGTACCCTGTGCTGTGAAGGCGTTACTATAATATATTCTAGCCAGCCCATCTTACCAATATGCTGGGTATGATACCAGAACTGGGCAAAAAGATGGATAGGTGCAATAATGGCTATCACCTCTGCCGGTACACCAAAAAGTGCCGCCGGAATAAGGAAGAGAGGGAAATAACCCAACAAATTAGAAATTGATTGTCGCAGGGCACAGGCCAGATTAAATTCCTCACTACTGTGATGGATCACATGTTGATTCCAAAAGAAATTGATATGATGACTGAGGCGATGATTCCAGTATCCTGCAAAATCGATCGCAAGAAAAGCGATTCCCCATACGAGCCACGTTGCTTTTACAGATGTTACGGCCAGGTGCTCCAATAAAAAAGGGTAACTGATTATGATCACCCCGAGACCCAGGGAATCCTTTACAATGTTGGTGAGTCCGGAACTAATACTGCTCACGGTATCGAGCACTTTGTGCTGTTGGTTCTTTACAAAATGGCCGTAAAGAATCTCAACCACAAGGAGAAGAATAAAAAAAGGAATTGCAAATAAGAGCGCTCTGGCGTATGTTTCCATAGGTCCTGATCAATAGGTTAAAGATAGTGAAATACCTATAAAATGTATTAAAGGCAATTAATTAAAAGGCCCCACCATAATGTGTGCCCTATGGGTGCCAGGGTCCATCAACCAGGGCATTCCCGGGGCATGAGGCTTATCTGGCAGTCCGGTTGATTCTGTGGTTGCAAATGGGGTATAGATCACATATCGGAACTTTCCATTTGGCAAGGCACCGGTAGAAGTATCATAATCCTCTTCCGTACCAAATAAGACATAGAGCATGCTGGGTTCTTTTGGCATAGATAAAACTCCTGATTCAATTTCCCGACCCCTTATTTCATTGCGTTCTTCTTGTGTTTTTCCCTGAGCGTTTAACTCCCTGCCTCTTGCCATAAAGGGCTCTAGTCTTTTGGAATAGCAACTTACGCTTATGCCTTTTCTGTTGGGATTATCTGCAATACATACCAGATTATTGGTTCCTTCCCGAAGCACTACAAACTCACCTTTTGCATTATACCCATACACCATGGCCGCATCTTTTTGACCCTCGGGCACGGGCAATACAGCCGTATTTATCTGTACTTCCCTGGGAAGTATTTTGGTAGTGTTTTCCTGAGAAGTCACATAGCATGGTAGCAAGGCGATCAATAAGAATAGTCGTTTCATTGTTTGTTACTTTCCTTAAAGATAGAAAAACAGCTTTAGATCTGCATTAAATCGATTCAAAAACTCAAAATGCTTAATTGCAGCTTAAGGCATAAGTATCTGCCTCATCTTTGGACCATTGTGATGGAATATCATTCAGTATCTCCTGGTTTACCTGAATGCACGTTAGAGGGTTATTTTCAACGGCAAAAGTATTTAACTGAAGATTATTTGGAATTCCGGAGATATCGATAGCTCCCAGGGTATTATCTGCTAATTGCAATACCTGAAGTGCCCCGTTATCTGAAATATCGAGTTGGGTTAGGTTGTTATTGGTAACAGCCAGTTTTTCCAGGATGTTCAAATTACTCACATTAATGCTGGTAAGTACATTGTTTTCAGCAAAAATGAATTTTAAAAGGGTATTTTGGGAGAGATCTAAAGAACTGATCTGATTATCATCTACCCTTAGATTTTCAAGCATGCTAAAATCAGTGATGCCCTGCAGACTGGTAATGCCTTTGTCATTTAATACCAGGGAGGTCACCATTTCTACTCTGCCGGTCACTACGGAGCCGTCTACCACATCGTCAATATCGAGCTCAACCAATGCCTCTTCAAAGGCCGCATCTGCAATAACCGTCCTTGCGATTGGTTGCATTGGGTTAGTATTATCGTTTGAAGTTTCTCCATCATTGGAGCACCCAAGCAAGCTGGCGAAGACACCAATTGCTGCAAGGTAGTTTATCTTTTTCATCTTTTTTTTGAGGTAAATATATTACAAGTACCTGATAATGCAGTGTTTATTAGGTTTATATTAAGAAAGAACCTTAGGATTCTCCTAAACCGGCCAGACTTTTTTCAAGGGTTTCAATTTTTTCTTCGGCGTCCATCGCTTTCTTTTTTTCCATGGCCACTACTTGTTCCGGAGCATTGTTTACAAAGCGTTCATTGGAGAGTTTTTTCGCTACAGACTTTAAAAATCCCCTGGTATAGGTTAATTCATCCTGTATTTTTTTAATTTCTGCCGCTACGTCTATGGCTCCTGTTACCGGAACAAAATATTCATTGCTTTTTACCCTGAAAGATATAGCTCCTTCGGGTGCTTTGGAAATAACTTTGATGGCCTCAATATTGGCTAGTTTTATTATGACCGCATCCCAGCGAGACGATACTTCCTGAGGATTTAAGGATTCGAGGTTCAGCGCCTCTTTCATAGGAATGTTCTTTTCTTTTCTGATCGTCCTGATACTGGAAATAACCTCAGTGGTGTAGGTAAACTCGCTTAAAAGTTTTGAGTTAACAGGGCTCATCTCGGGCCATGAGGAAACTACCAGCGCCTCCTCCGGGGTCCGGTCTGCCATACACTGCCAAACTTCTTCTGAAAGAAAAGGCATAAAGGGATGTAAGATCTTTAAATTCTTTTCAAACAATGAGATCACTTGTCCATAGGTAACCTCATCAATAGGCTGCTGGTAGGCTGGTTTTACGATCTCCAGGAACCAGGAGCAAAAATCGTCCCAAATGAGCTTATAGATAGCCATCAAGGCATCGGAGATCCGATACTTTGAAAAATGATCTTCGATCTCAACAAGGGTCTCATTGAATTTTGCTTCGTACCATGCTACACCTAATGCGGCGGCTTCCGGCTGTGATTGCTTGCTAACTTCCCATCCTTTTACCAGTCTGAAAGCGTTCCATATCTTATTGGCAAAGTTTTTCCCTTGCTGACAAAGTGACTCATCGAACAAGAGATCGTTCCCAGCAGCGGCACTGAGCATCAGGCCTACGCGTACCCCATCTGCTCCGTAATTTTCCATCAACTTAAGAGCATCGGGGGAATTGCCCAACTGTTTGGACATTTTTCGTCTTTCCTTATCCCTTACCAGGCCTGTGAAATAAACATTCTCAAAGGGTCTGTTGTTCCTGAATTCATACCCGGCAACAATCATCCGGGCAACCCAGAAAAAAATAATGTCCGGGCCCGTTACCAGGTCGTTCGTTGGATAATAATAATTCACCTCTTTGTTGTCTGGTTCCAGAATACCTCCAAACACACTTATGGGCCACAACCAGGATGAAAACCAGGTGTCCAGGACATCCTCGTCCTGACGCAGATCTTTTAGGCGTAAGACGGAGTTTCCGGATTTTTCCCTGGCTAATTTCAAAGCGTCTTCAGCATTTTCGGCCACCACATGGTCCGCCCCATTGCCGTAATAAAAGACCGGTATCTGTTGACCCCACCACAGTTGGCGGGAAATATTCCAATCCCGGATATTCTCCATCCAGAAACGATAGGTGTTCTCAAACTTCTTAGGAAAGAATCGAACTTCCTGAGTATCTAAAACTGCTTTGAGTGCAGGTTGAACCAGATCTTCCATTTTTAGGAACCACTGGTCTAGTAACCTGGGTTCAATGACCGCCTTGGTGCGCTCAGAAGTCCCTACTTTATTGGTATAGGCCTCTACCTTCGCCAAAGCTCCTAACTTTTCCAGTTCCTTGACTATTTCCTTGCGTACTATGAATCTGTCTTTCCCTTGGTAGTGTAATCCGTGCGAATTAAGAGTTGCATCTTCCTGAAAGATATCAATGGTCTCCAGGCCGTGTTTTTCTCCTAATTTCCAGTCATTTTCGTCATGTGCCGGTGTAACTTTTAGACAACCTGTTCCAAATTCCATATCCACATAGTCGTCAAGAATAATGGGAATTACCCTATTGCAAACCGGCACTATAGCATTTTTTCCATGCAAATGGTTAAAACGCTCATCATCGGGATGAATACAGATTGCCGTATCTCCCAAAATGGTTTCTGGCCTGGTTGTGGCAATGGTAAGTGAATCCTTGCTGCCTTCAATGGCATAGTTTAGGTAATATAATTGCCCTTGTTTTTCTTCATAGATCACTTCTTCATCGGATAAGGTTGTTTTTGCTTCAGGATCCCAGTTCACCATTCTATACCCCTTGTAAATAAGGCCTTTCTTATGTAAATCCACAAATACCTTAATCACAGAGGCAGACATATCGTCATCCATAGTGAATTTTGTCCTGTCCCAGTCACAGGAACACCCTAATTTTTTGAGTTGCTCCAGAATGACCCCTCCATAGGTATTGGTCCAATCCCAGGCGTGCTCTAAAAACTCTTCTCTGCTCAGATCAGACTTCAGTATTCCTTCTTCTTTGAGTTTAGCTACAACCTTGGCCTCGGTGGCGATCGATGCATGATCCATCCCAGGCACCCAGCAGGCGTTTTTCCCTAGTAGTCGGGCTCTTCTGATCAACACATCCTGCAGTGTATTATTCAACATATGCCCCATATGTAGGATCCCTGTAACATTGGGGGGTGGTATCACAATAGTATAGGGCTCTCTGTCATCGGGAAGCGACTTGAAATACTGGTGTTCTAACCAATATGCATACCATTTGTCTTCTATCTTTTTAGGCTCATATTTTGAAGGGATATTCATAATTGGTATGATTCTTGACTAGTTAATTGTGAATGTAAATTTCATGAATTATAAGGGCCCGAGCAATAGTTAAAGGGGACTAAAATCTAATTTTGAAATACGAAACAAAAATAAGTAACGTTAGTAGATAACAAAAGAATTTTGGATGTTGTTGCAAATATGCTACATTTGAGATTCCTCAAAAAGTAAAGTAATGAAAAAAATAGCAGTAGTATTGTTTATGGGCCTTATGGCTTTTAGCCTACAAGCTCAAGAAAAAATAGCAAAAATTCAATTTAAAGCCGAGACAGTAGACTATGGTATAATTGAAAAAGGAAGCGACGGTGTTCGTGTATTTGAATTTACAAACACAGGAGAGGTTCCTTTGATCATAAGCAAAGTAAGTTCTAGTTGTGGATGTACCATCCCTAAAAAACCAGAAGAGCCAATATTACCTGGAAAAACAGGTGAAATTCAGGTGAAATATGACACCAACAGAGTTGGTCCTATCAGAAAGGCCATTACGGTTATATCGAATGCAGATACTCCTACAAAGGTCTTAAAGATCAAGGGGGAAGTAAAAGCAATGGATGGAAAATAGTCCTTAACACTATATATAATAAAAACCCTGGCAGTAATGTCAGGGTTTTTTCTTGAATACGTCTTTAAGTGTAAAGGAAAATGTTAGGTCTTTGCTGTATCGTTCAATTAATAGGCGCACTTTCTTACCTTCTTTTTCATTGATCATATTCAGCACTTCCTGTAGTTTATATTTGTGAATACGTTTGCCGTTTACCGCCAGGATGATATCACCCTCTTTCAGGCCTGCTTCCTCTGCAGGACTGCCTGCTCTTATTCCCGATACGATAATTTCCGGCACCAGACTTAGTCGGGTTCGGTTCTCCATAAGGATTTGCACATCCCCAAAGGAGCGTTCATCGTTTCTCACTACCCCACGAGAGTCTGTAATTCGTTCGGCAATATAACGCACCCCATTGTGCTGCAATTCCAACCCGCTCATATTAAATTTAAAAGGAGCACTAAAATTACTGTTCTTTCTAAGGAGTATCTCATTACCCGGATAATTGAAGACAATATTGAATCTTCTCAGGATCTCTCCCCCTACGGTTCCATTCCGGTCTCCGTGATCTTTTATACTGCTAAAAGAGAACATATCGGGGAAGGCAGCCTTGGCATCCTTTAATAAAAAACTGCCGAGTTTTACACTGTGTACCTTGGTCCGTTTGCCAAAAATATTTCCGTTTAGACCTTTTCCCAGATAATCCACGTAGTGTTTAGTGGGAACATTAATACCTTTTTCAAGGTTCTGAAACAGCCATACAGCATCACTACTCCCTGTATCTACCAGCAATTTAACACCTACGTCTGTTTCCTCATCAAAACTCACCTCTCCATCTATGTAGGCTTTTCTGTCTATAATGGCCAGAGGTAAGGTTTCCGTGTTCTTTGATCGCCTGGGTTTGTAATATTTCGGATCTATGAATCTGATCGATTTCTTTCCGTAATTAATATCAACTACAAAATCGCGAAAAAGATCAAATCCTATAATCCCATGAATAGGTAGACCCAGTGTAGGAGAGAAATTTATATCCTTGTCTAACACCACAAAGAGCTGCTGGTTGTTATTCCTAATTTTCTTTAATCTGAAACTATTCCCAATAGAATTTAACGCCTTTATGGGTTCACCGGCTCCCAACCCATTGATCGTCATTTCAGAAACATTTTTTAATTCAATAGAATCCTTATCGGAGAGGTTAAAAAGTATTGGCTTGCTTACACCGGAGTCCAAGATAAAATTAAGTTCTGCATTGTTGATCTCCAAGGGGATAACAATGAGGTTATTGATGAGCTGAAAACTTACTTTTTGGGACTTCACTCCTTCGGGTAACTGAAATTTCTGTGTCAATCCTACAAAAGGAAGGCAACAGAAAAATGCTACTATGTACCAGGAACTGATTCGCAAAATATTGTGGTTTAAACGATTACTTCTCTAAGATACAAATTATATTAAAGGGTTGCCCTGCTTTTAACATTCTCTTTGATAGAGAATAATAATACAATTCCCTGTTGTTTTGTCCATGGGGATTTCCCATTTTTGCTTAAAATTTATCCACGATGCCTTCTATTTCAAAGAAAGGGCGTTCCATGCCCGAATCCCCCATCAGAAAGTTAGTTCCCTTTGCAGAAGACGCAAGAGAAAGAGGTGTTGAGGTTATTCACCTGAATATTGGGCAACCCGACATCAAGACACCTCAGGTGGCACTCGATGCGGTGAAAAATAATACCATTGAGGTCTTGTCCTACAGCAGAACGGAGGGTACAGACCAATACCGAAAGAAAATTGCGCACTATTACGCAAAGCATGATATAAAGGTGACTCATAAAGACATCATTGTAACCACAGGTGGTTCAGAGGCACTTGCATTTGCCATGGGTAGCATTGCAGATTCTGAGGATGAGATCATCATTCCCGAGCCATTTTATGCCAATTATAACGGTTTTGCCGTGGCTGCAGGCGTCAATGTAGTCCCTGTGGTTTCTAACATTGAAGACAATTTTGCCCTGCCTCCCATAGAAGCTTTTGAAGCCTGTATAACCCCCAGAACAAAGGCCATACTGATCTGTAATCCCGGGAACCCTACAGGGTACTTATACACCAAGGAGGAGATTAAGAAACTAGCCAAATTGGTTCTAAAATACGATCTCTTTCTGGTCGCAGATGAAGTTTACAGAGAATTTGCCTATGACGGAGCACAACACTATTCCATTTTGCAGGAAGATGGATTGGAAGATCACGCCATCGTCGTAGACTCCGTATCCAAAAGATACAGCATGTGTGGTGCCCGTATTGGATTCCTTGTTACGCGGAACAAAGCAGTTATCCAGGCAGCTTTGAAATTTGCACAGGCACGACTGTCGCCACCAACCTATGCTCAAATAGCCAGTGAAGCGGCTTTAGAAACCCCGCAATCGTATTTTGATGCGGTCATAGAGGAATATGTAGAACGGAGGAACATCCTCTTAGAGGAGCTCGCTAAGATCCCCGGGATCAAGGTTGGTAATCCACAAGGGGCTTTTTATTGTATAGTTGAACTTCCTATTAAAGATGCAGACCATTTTGCCCAATGGCTGTTAGAAAAATTTGAAGTGAATGGTAAAACCGTCATGGTAGCTCCAGCAGCAGGATTTTATGCTACCGAAGGATTGGGGAAAAATCAGATTCGGATAGCCTATGTGCTGGAAAAAGAGCAACTCATTAGCGCGGTTGCGATTTTAAAACAGGCACTTAATACTTATTCTAAGGCGTGATAATTAAAGAACATGTTTCCTTACAGCCCTATAATACCTTTGGCATAAATGCCAAAGCCCGTTATTTTGCAGAGGTTAAGACGCTAGACGAATTAAGCTGGGTAATGCAACAAAGATCCTATCCAAAAAAGCTAATCCTGGGTGGAGGGAGTAATATGTTACTTACAGGAGATTTGGATGCGCTGGTCATCCTCATAAGTCTGAAAGGAAAGGAGATTGTAGAAAGAGAAGAAGACCATATTGAAATTCGCGTGATGGCGGGTGAGAATTGGCACGAATTGGTACTTTGGAGCCTAGAACACGGCTTTGGCGGGCTGGAAAATCTCTCCTTGATTCCGGGGAGCGTTGGCAGTGCCCCCATTCAAAACATTGGCGCCTACGGAGTTGAATTAAAAGATCATTTCGTTTCTTGTGAGGCAATGGAGTTGGCTACTCAGCATCTTCAAACCTTTTCTCTTGAAGAATGCCAATTTGGATACAGAGATTCATATTTTAAACAGGCGGGCAAGGGGAAATACGTGATCTGCTCGGTAAGTTTTAGATTAAGCACCCAAAATCATACGCTTCGCACGGAATATGGCACTATAGCCGCTGAATTAAGAAATTCCGGCGTATTGCATCCTACCATACAAGACATTTCAAGGGCTGTTATAAGGATCAGACAGCAAAAACTTCCGGATCCTGCCATCCTGGGTAACAGCGGGAGCTTTTTTAAGAATCCTGTCATTACTACTTCCACCTATGAAAAACTTCAGTTAAAGTATCCAGATATGCCTTCCTACAAGGTCTCAGAAAAGCATGTCAAGGTTCCTGCCGCATGGATGATCGATTCTTGTGGCTTTAAAGGCTACCGAAAAGGAGACGCAGGCGTACATGAACACCAGGCGCTGGTATTGGTAAATTACGGGGAGGCAACGGGCGCTGAAATACTGCAGCTTGCGGAACAAATTCAGGAAAAGGTCCAAAAAACCTTTGGGATCCCCATCGTACCTGAGGTAAACATTCTTTAAAAGGGAAAATCCTTATAGACCATTCCATACGGAATTTCACTTTTCACCCTGCTCTTCAGCCAGTAAAAAATTACCCCCGAACTTTGAGCGTCCGAGGGTATTTTCAAACCAAACTAACCAAAAACTAAATGCGCAATAACCAGTTGCACATTTATCTAATTAAATGTAAGATCACGTTAATTTAAGAATCAATTTTATAAATTAGCGTTTCCACTATATACGCAACAAATGATATTTTTGGATGCCCCGGGGGTATTTTTTAATATCTCGATCCAATCATGAGCATACTTCTTGAAAAACATATTGTTGAATTATTGCAAGAACGCAATGACAAGGCTATATCCCTTTTGTATGACCATTATGGCGACACCCTGTTTGGAGTTGCCTATAAGGTGGTAAAGGATGAAGAATTAGCCCAGGACATTGTACAGGAAAGCTTTGTGAAGATCTGGAAAAAATCTGATACCTATGATCCTTCTAAAGCCAAACTCTTTACATGGTTGTTCCGTATCACCAGAAATACGGCCATAGACAAATTGCGAAGCGTTAAAACCAAAACCGATAAGGAAATCCAAATTGACAATTCTAACGTATATAAAATTGGAGTGGACAGTATAAGGCCTGAGCTCATGGACATTCAAGAGAACCTTGACAAGATTGAAAGTAAGTATCAAATAGTCTTAGATGCACTTTTCTTTCAGGGAATGACTCAGCAAGAGGCCAGTGAAGAATTAGATATTCCTTTGGGCACCATAAAATCCAGATTAAAAATAGGATTACGGGAACTCAAGAAAATTTATGGATCTTCCCTCGCGCTGTTAGCCCTATTAACATTAGTATCATGAAAGACAAGATAATATCATTTTTAGAATCGGACCTTTTGGAGAAATACCTTTTAGGTGCCACAACAGGGGAAGAAACAGCCCGGGTAGAACGGTACATCGTAATGTATCCCGAAGTGAGGAAAAACTTTGAAGAACTTCAGGAAAATCTGGAGATTTTTGCACGCCTGCATACGATGAGGTCTCCTGAAGGACTAAAAGCTAAGATCTTGCAAAGGATTAGATCTCAGGACCTCGGCAGGAAAAAATTCAGAAGATTCGCAGTTGCGGCAAGTGTTGCTGCCTTTCTTTTTGCCGGTTCCTCTTACTTTTTCTGGGATCAGAACAAGAATCTGAAGAATGAAAATACCATTGTAAACAACCGGATCCAGAACCTGGAAGCCGATATGAAGCAGCAATTGGAAGATGTGAGAAATCAGTTTATTGTGCTGAATAATCCGCAGACCAAGAAGTTTTATGTAAACGGCAATGAGAAAGCAAAAGACCTTAAAGCCGTGGCTTACGTAAATCCCGTTAAGAAATTATCCTACATCAATGTGCGAAGTCTGCCAAACCTTCCCCAAGATAAGGTATATCAAATGTGGGCAGAGGTAAATGGGGAAATGGTCAATTTAGGTATCATCAAGAAAATTGAAGATAGGGACCGTTTGTTGCCACTACCCTATGGAAAGAATGCCATAAGTTATATCACCATTGAGCCTACGGGAGGCAATGATAGTCCAACGGTGCAAAACATTGTCGCCAACATTTCATATTAAACACATACTCCCAGATAATATTTATAAGCCCCTTTGTTGGGGCTTATTTTTTATATCTTTGTACAAAGTTGTAACATGAAGTTAGTTTTATTGACCATAGGGCTGCTAGCAATTGCATTTGCTGGGATCGCCGTTAAGATCTGGACTCAGAAAGACGGTAAATTTGCGGGTACCTGTGCCAGTCAAAGTCCGTTCTTAAATAAAAATGGAGAACCTTGTGGAATGTGTGGAAAACTTCCGGAAGAACAAGATTGTCAGAAAGAAATCATCGGTTAGTTACCATCCAGAACAAACCTATTCGCTTACCTTAGTCAGCAACACATTTTGGAAACCTCATCCCACTCAATGAAGGAAACCATAGAAAAAGCCAAAGCAGGGAATCAGATTGCCTTTAGTAATCTCCTGGATACCTATTGGAATGAAGTGTATGGCTTTCAGCTTGGACGCACCAAGAATGAGAATGATGCAGAAGATATCACCATACAGACCTTCTCACGAGCATTCGATAAAATTCAAAGTTATGACGATGCGTATGAATTCAAAACCTGGCTATTTACAATTTCTAAAAACCTTCATGTTGACCTGATCAGAAAAAAAAGGAGAAATGTCCTCGAACACAATTCACCGAGAGATCAGGAGGTCATTAAAAAGCTTCTGGATGATGCCCCTACCGCCGAAGATCAGTTAATAATAGAACAGAACCTCGCAAATCTTCTTGCACACATAAAGAAATTAAAGCCTCATTATCAGGAGGTCATCAACCTTCGTTATTTCAGGGAACTTTCCTACGCGGCCATTGCTGAAGAATTGGGGGAGCCAATCAATAATATCAAAGTTAAAATTCTCAGGGCTAAAAAGCTTCTTGCAGAAATCATTAAAGCGCAGTGAGAAGTTGGCCTACAGCCCAAATTTTAGGATTAATTTTGTTTGTATATTTGTTTAAAATATTTCTATGAACCCAGAAACTGTAACCAGTACAACGATACCAAAGGGAAAACCCAAGTGGCTGAGAGTGAAGCTTCCTACGGGTAAAAGATATACTCAATTGCGCAGCCTGGTAGATAAGTACGATCTTCATACTATCTGTACCTCCGGGAGTTGTCCCAACATGGGTGAATGTTGGGGGGAAGGCACAGCAACCTTTATGATTCTGGGAAATGTTTGTACCCGCTCTTGCGGTTTTTGCGGAGTTAAAACCGGGCGACCTGAACAAGTAGATTGGGAAGAACCCGAAAAGGTGGCCAGATCTATCAAGATCATGGGAATAAAACACGCAGTGGTTACCTCGGTAGACAGAGATGACCTAAAGGACATGGGTTCTATAATCTGGGCTGAAACTGTGAAGGCTATCAGACGAATGAACCCGGAGACTACCCTGGAGACACTTATCCCTGATTTTCAGGGAATAGAAAAACACCTGGACAGGATCGTAAAAGTAGCTCCTGAAGTGGTGTCTCACAATATGGAAACCGTAAAGAGATTAACCAGAGAAGTTCGTATTCAGGCCAAATATGAGCGAAGTTTAGGCGTTTTAGAATACTTAAAAGAAGCAGGGGTGAACAGAACAAAATCTGGAATTATGCTTGGCCTGGGTGAACTAGAGGAAGAGGTCATAGAGACCATGTGCGATCTGCGAAAGGCCAAGGTAGATGTAGTAACCATAGGACAGTACCTTCAACCTTCAAAAAAACACTTGCCTGTTAAGGAGTTTATTACCCCCGAACAATTCAAAAAATACGAAACCCTGGGACTGGAAATGGGCTTTAGACATGTAGAAAGTGGAGCGCTTGTTCGCTCATCTTACAAAGCACATAAACACATCCTTTAGCAATCACAAACCTATCTTTTTCATACATACCTTAGGTTTTTCAGAACAGTTGGTATTAACGGCCTATGAGAACAATAAATATTGGCATCAATGGATTTGGTCGTATAGGCAGAACCCTCTTCCGACTACTACAGGGACATCCCTATATTAGGGTCACAGCCATCAACGATCTTGCAGACGCCAGAACCCTTTCTCATCTCTTAAAGTACGACAGTATACATGGTCCTTTTCAACAGGAGGTAGGTTATCTGGAAAATGCCATTGTGGTCAATAAGAAAGTCATTGAAATGCAGCATCAGGAGCATCCAAAGGACATTGACTGGCGCTTGGGCAAGGTAGACGTAGTGGTGGAAGCTACCGGAAAATTTAAGTCGGTTTCGTCCCTGGAACACCATTTAAAGAATGGAGCTAAAAAGGTACTGCTTACTGTTCCTCCAAGTGATGAGGACATCAAAATGATCGTTTTTGGTGTAAATGAGGACATCCTCACTGCCTCAGACCACATCATCTCCAATGCCTCCTGCACCACAAATAATGCAGCCCCTATGATTAAGGTGTTGCATGAACATTGGGGGGTAGAACAGGCCTACATCACAACCGTACATTCCTACACCTCAGATCAGAGCCTGCACGACAGGCCACACAGGGATCTGAGGCGAGCCCGGGCTGCGAGCCAATCCATTATTCCTACAACCACAGGTGCCGCCAAGGCGCTTACACATATCTTCCCGGATTTAGCTGGTGTTATTGGAGGTTGCGGGATACGCGTTCCTGTTCCAAATGGCTCATTAACAGACATTACCCTCAACTTAAAAAAAGATACCACCATTAAGGAAATTAATGATACTTTTGAGAAGGTTGCTGAAAATGAGCTAAAAAACGTACTTTTTTTTACGAAAGACCCTATAGTTTCTGTAGATATAAACAATAGTTACTATTCCTGTACGTTTGATTCTCAGATGACTTCTGTACTTGGTAAAATGGTGAAGGTGATTGGATGGTATGACAATGAAACGGGGTACAGCAGCCGACTTATTGATGTAATACAAATGTTGGAACATAAAAAATACCTTTGATATTTTTAAAACCACATCATAATCGTATTTACTTATTAGCCCTGCTAGGGCTTTTTTGGTTTGCAAACCCCCTATGGTCGCAAGGCTCAGAGACCATAGACGAGAAGTTAGCGCAGTATTTTAAGGAATACACCACCTACAAGAACGAGGGTAAGATAGACAAGGCATTAGACATCCTCGATGAAGCAAGAAAATTATCAGAAAACAGCCTGAATGAAAAGGGTACTATTGACACCTATAACCGGTTCGCCCTATTAAATCTACAGAGGGGTGATACCACTAATGCGGAATTTTTCCTGGCTCGGGCCTCAAAACTCTTAGAGGACTATAAATCATACCCTTCCGGAGAGGGTTTCTATAAATACGTGAATGCAAGACTGCTGTATAATTCGGATCTTAATTTTCAAGCGATTAAAAGTTTGGAGGAAGCCAAGACCCTAAGTAATGACAGAAACCTTCTGAATAACATGCTGCTTTTAGAGGGTCTTATTTTTATAAACATTGAGGATTACGAAAAGGCAGCAGTAAGCTTTAACTCCCTCATTGTTAATACAGACGATATAGAAAAGGCCTATTTGACTGCCAGAGCCCATCTGGGACTGGCGGATCTAAATATTCGCACAGAAGATTATGAGGAAAGCATAAAAAATGGTTTAAGCGCTATTGCACTGGCCAAGGCCAATAACTTTAGTATCGAATTACTTCAGGCTACAGAATACCTGGCGAAGGCTAATGAACTGCGCCAAAATTATAAACTGGCACTAAAGTACAAGGAAAGTATTGTTGAAATTAAAGACTCCATCTTTACCCTGGATAAGGTGAAAGCAGAAACCAACAAGGCCGATAAACTGGCTATGGAGGAGGCCAAGACCGAGATCAACAGGCAAGATGAACGTATTGCGGCTTTAAGCGAATCTGCGAACAGATCTGAAATTACCGCGATCTTAACTTCCGCATTCCTGACCATTATTTCTTTACTGGCCGTTTCTCTTTACAGAAATAACCAGATCAAATTAAAAACCAATGACCTGCTGCAAACCAAAAATAAGGAATTACAAGCTGCCAGGGATGCTGCCGTACAGGCCATGGAGGCCAAGACCAACTTTTTGTCTACGGTAAGTCATGAGCTTAGAACACCCCTCTATGCCGTTACAGGACTCACTCACTTGCTGCTCGAAGAGAATCCGAGTGCAAATCAGAAGGAACATCTTAAATCCCTGAAGTTTTCGGGCGACTATCTGCTGAATTTCATTAATGACATATTACAGATCAATAAAATTGATGCCGATAAATTAGAGCCTTCCAGCATAGATTTTTACCTGAAAAAGATCCTTAGTGAAGTGATCGATTCCTTGCAACAAAGTGCGAAACAGAATAAGACTAAAATTACACTCAACTATGACGATGAGATTCCTCAGCATTTGATGAGTGATCCGTTAAAACTATCTCAGATATTTATCAATCTTATCGGAAACTCCATCAAGTTCACCAAAAATGGAGAAGTTACCATGATCGCTAAACTGGTTAAAAAAGAAGAAGAGAATGTTACTCTCTACTTTGAGGTAAAAGATACGGGAATTGGGATCTCTCATGAACAACAACAACATATCTTCGACAGCTTTGAGCAAGGGTCTATACAGATCAATCGTGAATACGGGGGTACCGGACTTGGACTTACCATTGTAAAGAGCTTATTAGGTCTTTTCGACAGTGAAATCCAATTGCGTAGTCAGGAAGGCAAGGGAAGTTCTTTCTTCTTTGAACTGGTGTTGAAGTCTAAGGACGATATAGTAGATGATATACCTTTTGAAATGGAACAGAAAGAATACGATCTAAATGGATTACATGTACTGGTGGTTGAAGACAACAAGATCAACCAGGTCATCACCAAAAAAATGCTCAATAAACGCGGGGTAAGTTGTGATATTGCTGAAAACGGCCTGGAAGCCATAGACCACGCGAACAGAAATCAGTACGACGGCATTTTAATGGACATACATATGCCTGGTATAAGTGGTGTGGAAGCTACCATTGAGATCCGCAAATTTGACAGGGAAACGCCCATTATAGCGCTAACTGCTATCTCCTTGGATGACAGCCTTGAAACTTTCTATGCTGCCGGTTGTAATGATGTAGTAACCAAACCATTTAAACCAGAGGTGTTCTATCAAAAATTAGGAGAGAATTTCTTTGAACACAAACAAAAGAAATCGGCTTCATAAATTTTTGATCGCCTTATTGAGCAGATCTTTCCCATTGCCCAGAAATACGTGTTTTACACTAATAAAATAAGCGTTCGGCAGCCTTCCCCCCATTCTGGTAAAATCCTTTTCTGTAGTCAGAATTACAGGAAATAAAGAAAGTTCTTCGTATTCTTTCATCGTAAAAAAATGATGATCCGGAAATCTCCGATGCGAATAGGTAATATGCTGTGCACTCAAAAACTGAAGTAAGGGATCCGGATTTGCAATCCCTGTTACCAATAAAATGTTATCCCCCAGATCTTTCAGGTTTATAGTGCCTTTTAGGCCATATGCCTTTTGTTCATATTCAAATCCACAGAACAAGAGTTGTTGCCCGGTTAAGGGTTTTAAGCGCTTTTTTATCGCTGCCTGGACCTCTTTGCTCAAGGTAAGAGGACATTTAGTTACGATGATCACATGAGCTCTGCGGGCCTCTTTTTTGTGATCCCGCAGATTACCTGTGGGTAAATACCAATCATCTATGTATAGATCGTTAAAAGCAGTCAACAAAATATACATACTCGCCATTACCTTCCTATGCTGATAGGCATCGTCCAAAAGAATATACCTTGGAGAAATTTGATGCTCTATTTTGGCTATCCCCCGCTGCCTATTGGCATCTACAGCCACAAAATTCTCAGGAAATTTTTTAGAGATCTGTAAAGGTTCATCGCCTACTTCCTCCGCATTTAGTTCAGGCGTTACACGGAGAAAGCCAGTAGACCCTCGTTTGTAGCCTCTGCTCAATACTGCCACTTTCCCAAGCGGGGACATCTGCTCTAAGAGCCATTCTATCATGGGCGTTTTACCGGTACCCCCGGTGCTGAGATTACCCACACAAATAATGGGTGTTTTAAAGGTTTTAGAAGAAAATATCCCATAATCATAACACACATTCCGCAGATAAACCACCAAGGCATACAGCAGGGAAAATGGAAATACTAATTTTCTAAGGACTTGCATCGGAACGAAAATATAATATTTTATCTTTGAACCTTGGGATTTTTAAAATGATTGTACAAGATGTTGCGGATCTGCTGGAAGAACTGGCGCCTTTGGCAAATGCCGAGGGCTTTGACAATGTAGGGCTATTGGTTGGTTCGCCGGAGGCAAAAGTCACAGGAATACTAGTTACACTAGATACCTTGGAAAATGTGGTAGACGAAGCCATCGCCAAAAACTACAACCTTATCATTAGCTTTCACCCAATAATTTTTAAGGGACTTACCAAGATCACAGGAAAAACCTATGTGGAACGTGTTGTGGCCAAAGCCATCCAACACGGGATAAACATTTACAGCATGCATACTGCCTTAGACAATGTAACCGAAGGAGTCAATGGCAAAATATGCGAGGTGCTGGGCATTTTGGAACCACAAATATTAATTCCAAAAACCGAGACCCTCCTAAAATTAACCAGCTATATCCCCAAAAATGCGATAGAACAGGTAAAAGGAGCCCTTTTTGCGGCCGGTGGTGGTAGCATAGGAAACTACAGCCATTGTAGTTTTACCCTGGAGGGAATAGGCAGTTTCAGACCAGAAAGTGGGGCTCAACCTGCAATTGGCAAGTTGGAGGAAACACATTTTGAAGAGGAAGTACAATTGCACATGACCTTTCCAAAAAGACTCAGAAGTACTATGTTAAAAGCCTTGTTTGGGAGTCACCCCTATGAAGAGGTAGCGTATGAACTTACCAGCCTTGTCAATGAGCATCAGCATTTGGGAATGGGGATGATAGGAAATTTGGCTACTCCTAAAGAGGAGGAAGCTTTCCTGCAACATCTTAAAAAAAGCATGCACCTTTCCTGTATCCGTCATTCTGACTTGCTCAAGAAACCAATTAAAAAAGTTGCCGTACTTGGCGGCAGTGGAGCTTTTGCCATAGCTGCGGCTAAGGCCCAGGGAGCAGATATATTCGTGACTGCCGATATAAAATACCACCAGTTCTTCGAGGCTGAAAATAAGATGATCATTGCGGATATAGGACATTATGAATCAGAACAATACACAAAAAACCTATTGGTAGATTATCTTACAAAAAAAATCCCTAATTTTGCAGTCGCTTTATCAGAAAGCATAACAAATCCCATTAAGTACTTTTAATATATGGCAGCAAAGAAAGAAGCTACAGTAGAGGATAAATTAAGAGCCTTGTACGATCTCCAACTAATTGATTCTAGGGTAGATGAGATCCGAAATGTTCGCGGCGAATTGCCTTTAGAGGTGGAAGACCTCGAAGACGATGTTTTAGGACTTAAAACCAGAATGGATAAGTTAAAGACCGATTTGGAAACCATCAACTACGAGATCACCGCCAAGAAAAATCTTATTGACGAGGCAAAGGTCCTGATCAAGAAATACGCTGACCAGCAGAAGAACGTTAGAAACAGTCGGGAATTTAACTCCCTTGCCAAGGAAGTGGAATTCCAGGAATTGGAAATTC
This sequence comes from Muriicola sp., assembly GCF_049669965.1. Classification (NCBI taxonomy): domain Bacteria; kingdom Pseudomonadati; phylum Bacteroidota; class Flavobacteriia; order Flavobacteriales; family Flavobacteriaceae; genus Muriicola; species Muriicola sp. The sequence goes on from NZ_JBATLB010000209.1 coordinate 55,195, forward strand.
AACTGGCTGAGAAAAATATCAAGGAATTCAAAGTTCAGATCGAACAGAAAAAAGAGGTGATCGCAGAAACCAAGGAAAGATTATCTGAAAGGGAATCGCACCTTAAACATAAAAAGAGTGAATTAGATGCGATCCTTGCCGAAACCGAAAAAGAAGAAAAGGCCCTCTTGGAACAGTCCGATATTTATGAAAAACAAATAGAAGATCGTTTAGTTAAGGCCTATAAAAGAATTCGGGTAAATGTAAAAAACGGACTAGCCGTGGTGCCTATTGAAAGGGGTGCCTCCGGGGGATCTTTCTTTACAATACCACCTCAGGTACAGGTTGAGATCGCTTCCAGGAAAAAGATCATCACTGACGAGCACAGTGGCCGTATCCTGGTAGATCCTGTTCTGGCTGAAGAAGAGCAGCAGAAGATGCACAAAATGTTCGACAAGATCTAAAATGAATTTATTCTTATCATAGAAGGCCATCTGAAATAGATGGCCTTTTTTTATACCTTTAGGAAAGCGCTAAAATATTTCCGGGATGTACCGCATACTGTTTTATGTACTTATTTTTCTGTTTATGAGCTCCACATTAGAAGGACAGGACCTGAATGACTTCCGTTGGAAAAATCGCCTATTACTCCTTATGGAATCCGAGGGAGATCTTGTGAACACCAAAGAACAACTGGCACTCTTAAGTACTTTTGAGGAGGACATTAAAGCCAGAGAGTTGGTGATTTTGGTGTTCGATGGAGAAGTTATCCGCGATAAGGACTTAAAAGTAATTGCTATCAACCCAGAAGGTATCCCTTATAAAGATTTTCAGGGAGTCTTGTTGTTTGGCAAAGATGGAGGAATAAAACTAAAAGAACGTTTTACCGTAGCACCCATCCTTATTTTTGATCTTATAGATAGTATGCCGATGAGACAAAGGGAGATAAGGCGAAAAAATTCTCCTTAAACCTTTGGAACCGGGGCACTTTGAAGGAGTTGTAAAATCTGCTCTTCCACTTTTTGACTGTTCCATTGAGCTTCAATGTTGGGCATTTTCATAACTTCCTGCATAATCTGTTCTTGAAAATCTCCAATCGCGAGCGCTTCTGCATAGGCCCTATGCGAAAATGTAACTCTGGAATAGGTTGGCTCCCAAAGAGACGGATGTTTCTCCGCAAACCATTTCTCTATCCTCTTCTGCAACAAAAAAGATTTATCGGCAGTTTTACTGCTCATCTCAACAAAGTTACGGTAGCTTAATTCTGCAATAGCATCTGCATTGGGTTTTCGTTCCTTCTGATAGGTTTGAAAAATTGTTTCCCAGTCGTCCCCATGCTTTGTCATAATACGCGACAGGGAATAAATATCCTCAAAACCAGCATTCATGCCTTGTCCATAAAAGGGAACGATGGCATGGGCAGAATCGCCCACAAGGGCCACCTTATTCCAGTAGGTCCAGGGATAACACTTCATAGTGACCATGGCGCTTGTAGGATTTTTGAAAAAATCGTCCGTCAGATTTTCAATATCCTGCATCACATTTGGAAAATATGTGGAAAAAAATGTATTCGCATGCTTTTTGGTGGTGATCTTCTCAAAAGATACCTCCCCTTCAAATGGCAGAAAAAGAGTACAGGTAAAACTCCCATCTAAGTTGGGCATGGCAATAAACATAAACTTTCCTCTGGGCCAAATATGAAAGGAGTGTTTGTCTAATTTATGCGACCCATCCTTGTTGGCTGGGATAGTTAGCTCTTTATAACCTACATTCAGGAAGTCCTGAGAATAATTAAACCTACTCCTGCGTTGCATTTTGTGCCGAATCCTGGAAAAGGCACCGTCACAGCCAAAAACAATGTCGTAATGATAGGCTTTCCACTCACTTTTCTCAGAATCGCCCGTATAGAGGGTAGCTGTTGGAAGATCTACGTCCCAAACTTTCTCATTGAATTTAAAGGTGACCCCGGCTGCCTCAGCCAGATCGATCATTTTTCGGTTGAGTACCCCGCGGGAGATAGACCAGATAGCTTCCCCTTCCTTGCCATACTTCTGAAAATATTCGGGCTCATTGAGCACATGCATGGCCCTTTTGTCCAAAGGAATCGCAATCTGTTTGATCTGATCCTCTATCTCTACTTCCCGTAAAGCCCTCCAGCCGCGATCGCTCATAGCCAGATTGATAGACCTCCCCGAAAATTCTATGGTACGAATATCTGGGCGTCTGTCAAAGACAGTTATTCTGTGTCCAAAACGTTGCAGGTAGATCGCAAGTAAAGATCCAACGAGCCCCGATCCTACAATAGCAATGTTCTTTGAGGTTTGCGTCATGGTTCTCGCTGCGGGATTTATCACAATACGTAAAAGTAAGAAATAATCGTCAGAGCTGCGTTGAGCAATTTATCAAACCATTAACGAAATACTGTTCAACATTTAACTATATTCGTTAGACAAAATTCATAGAATGAATCAATTGTTTACAGAAGACATCGCTGAGCTACCCTCACGCTTCAGGGCCAATCTTATAAATAGTGTAACCGGGTACAAGTCGTGCAATCTCATTGGCAGCACCTCTGCCGAGGGTCTTACAAATTTGGCGATCTTTAGTTCGATCATCCATATAGGTAGCTCTCCACCACTTTTGGGTTTTATTCTGCGACCCTTAACCGTACGACGGGACACCTTTGCAAATATCAAAGCGTTGAAATTTTTTACGGTAAACCAGGTTTCGGAAGACATGTACCAAAAGGCCCATCAAACCTCCGCTAAATACGAAATGGACGTTTCCGAATTTCACGAAACCAAATTTACCGTGGAACATCTAGATGACTTTATAGCTCCTTATGTCGCAGAAAGTACGATTAAAATAGGCTGCAGGTATGTAAATCACTACACCCTGGAGGAGAACGATTGTCTATTAATAATAGGGGCCATTGAGCGCCTCTATTACCCGGACGGAATTCAGGATCCGGATGGTTTTGTCAGACTCGATAAGGCTGATACAGTTACTGCCATGGGGATGGATGGGTATGCCCTGCCGGCTTTTCTGAACAGGCTAACCTATGCCAGACCAGGCAGTGAACCCAGTACCTTTATACATGGGGCATAACAAGCAACAGCTACCAGCTAAACTATGTGTAGTATGTGGCAGGCCATTTCTTTGGCGCAAGAAATGGGAAAAAAATTGGGAGCATGTGATCTATTGTAGTGAACGATGTCGCAGGAACAAGCATCAGAGGCCCCGGACAGAAGTTAAAACTAGTTAGTAAGATTCTATGAATGCACTTGTATGGTTTCGCAATGATCTCCGTATTTCGGATAATCAGTCCTTAACAATGGCTTGTAAAGAGGATAAGGTAATGGGCGTCTTCTGTCTGGACCCGAGTCTTCTTGTTATTGGAAGCTGTGGGTTTCGGAAAATGGAGAAATACAGAGTAAAATTCCTCCTGGAATCACTACAAACCCTTCAGGAGAATCTGAAGTCTCTTAATATCTCCCTTCTCATATACCTGCAAAAACCAGAAGACATTCTTCCAGTCCTCATTAAAGAACATGGAATAAACAAAGTGTATTTACAAAAGGAATGGACCAGAAACGAGGTAAACGAGCTAAGTGCCGTAAGACAAGGGTGCACCACAGCAGTGACCTTCATTGAAAATTACGATCAATTCCTTTACCATCCATCTGATATTCCCTATACCGAATTCTTTAATATACCTGATATTTTTACCTCCTTCCGGAAGAAATGTGAGAAGTATGGGGAGATTAGACCTTCCTTGTCAACTCCGCAACCAAAATCAACCAACAATCTCCTATCCATTTCAACTTCGGTGCCTACCTTATCCGAATTAGGTTTTGTACCTTTTGATCCTCATCCGCATACTGCTTTTCCTTTTAAAGGTGGCGAGCTTGCAGCCTTGGAAAGAATACAGGACTATTTCTGGGATACCGGTAAACTCGCCTTTTACAAGCGTACCAGAAACGGACTGCTGGGAAAGGATTACAGCTCCAAACTCTCGGCATGGCTGGCCAATGGATCTATTTCTCCACGCAGTATTTACTGGGCTATAAAGGAGTTTGAAGATAAGATTACAAAAAACCAGGACACGTACTGGCTGGTATTTGAACTGATCTGGCGCGACTATTTTAAGTATGTTTCCCTGAAACATGGGTATAAAATATTTACCCTGGAAGGTATCCTGGACAGAGCCTACGATTGGGAAGAATCTGAGACCACCAAGCTCTCCTGGATTCACGGCACTACCAAGGAACCATTTGTAAATGCCAACATGATCGAATTGGCCAAAACAGGATGGATGAGTAACAGAGGCCGGCAAAATGTTGCCAGTTACTGGGCGAAAGAGCTGAAACAAGACTGGCGCATAGGAGCCACCTACTTTGAATCCATGCTTATAGACTACGATGTGCACAGTAATTGGGGAAACTGGATGTATAACAGCGGCGTAGGGAACGATCCAAGGGATAGAAAATTTAATATCAAAAGACAAGCAGAACTCTATGATCCTTCAGGGAAATTTCAAAATCTCTGGCTACAGGACACTTTGTTCTAAGACCTAAATAAATGAAAATACTACGACTACTGCTGGGTGACCAGCTCAATGCAGAACACAGCTGGTTTACCAACACTGATGCCAATTGCACATATCTCATGGCTGAATTGAAACAGGAGACCACCTATGTTACCCATCATATTCAGAAAGTGGTGGCCTTCTTCGCCTCCATGCGCTCCTTCGCCGACTACTTAAAGGAACAGGGACACCAGGTACACTATATCAAGATCAATGATCCTGAAAATCCGCATGAGTTAAAAGCCCTTATTGAACAGCAAATAGGGAAAACCGCGGCAGAGAAATTTGAATATCTGCTTCCGGATGAATACCGGCTAGACAAGCAATTGGAAGCCATTGCCTCTTCGCTTTCCATTCCTTCTGCGAGCTTCGATACTGAGCATTTTTTAACCAGCAGGGATACTTTAAAGAATTTCTATAAAGGGAAAAAGCAGCTGGTCATGGAATCCTTCTATAGAATGATGCGGAAAGAACACGATATTTTGATGGTAAACGGCCAACCCGAAGGTGGTTCCTGGAATTACGATCAAAGTAATCGGAAGAAATGGAAGGGCACACCCTCTATACCCCCTGCCTTAGAATTCTCCAAAGACATTAGCGGTCTTTACAAGGAAATTCAGCAAGCCAATATAAAAACCATAGGTAGTTTACACCCCAACTCTTTTAACTGGCCCACAAACAGGGATGAAAGTCTTCAGGTATTGCAGTATTTTATTGAGAATTTATTAACCCATTTTGGAGATTTCCAGGATGCCCTTCATACGGACCAAAAATTCTTGTTTCATTCTCGTCTATCATTTGCTATGAATAGCAAAATGCTTTCCCCGAAAGAAGTGATTCACGGGGTCCTGGAATACTACCATGCCCATAAGGATACTTTAGACATCTCACAAGTGGAAGGCTTTATACGTCAGATCCTGGGATGGCGGGAATATATGCGGGGTATTTACTGGAAAGAAATGCCCGCCTATGCACTTACAAATGCATTGGAAAACAAAAATCCGTTACCCGGGTTTTATTGGACAGGGAATACCAAGATGAATTGCCTGAGCCATGCCATCCACCAGAGTTTGGAAGAAGCTTATGCACATCATATTCAGCGTTTGATGATCACCGGAAACTACGCACTGTTAACCCAAACAGATCCCAACGAGGTGGATAACTGGTACCTGGGTATTTATATTGACGCCATAGAATGGGTAGAGATCACCAATACCCGTGGCATGAGCCAGTTTGCCGATGGAGGAATTGTGGCTACCAAACCATATGTGAGCAGCGCCAATTATATCAATAAAATGGGAAATTATTGCGGTGAATGCCATTATGATCCCAATGAAAAGTTTGGTGAAACAGCATGCCCATTTAACGCCCTTTACTGGAATTTCCTGGATGCCAAGAAAGAGCATTTGAAAAGTAATCCCAGAATGGGGATGATGCTTCGTTTATTGGATAAAAAAGATGAAGTGGAACTCGATAAATTAAGAAAAAGAGCGAAGCATATCATTGAAAATCCGGGGGAATATTAGCATAATTAAGTAGGAACCTCTGATCCGAGATGCCCTTTTTGTACGTAAGTAAAATACCTTCCGCCTTGTGCGTCTATATATATAAAAGTCCGGTGAATTTCTTCACCGGACTTTTTCTTTAAATTCTTATACTTATTCCAGGATTCCGTCTACGATCCCATATTCTACAGACTCCTCTGCACCCATCCAATAATCTCGGTTAAAGTCCTTCATGATCTTCTCAAAAGACTGTCCGCAATTGTCAGCTAGGATCTTTGCCCCTAATTCTTTGGTCTTGATGATTTCCTTGGCCTGGATCTCAATGTTAGATGCCTGTCCTCTGGCTCCTCCGCTTGGCTGATGGATCATCACCCGGGCGTGTGGCTGTATAAATCGCCGACCTTTTTTTCCTACTGATAGCAAGATAGAACCCATGGAAGCTGCCAGACCTGTGCAGATAGTAGAAACAGGACTCTTAATGGATTTAATTGTGTCGTAAATAGCGAATCCCGAGGTAACATACCCTCCCGGGCTATTTATATAAAGCTGTATTTCCTTGTTATTTTGCATGTCTAGATATAGTAGCCTGTCTATTACATGTTTGGCAGAATCATCATCGACCATTCCCCAAAGGAACACTTTTCTTTCCTGTAATAACTTCTCATCTATGGCTTCTTGTACCTTCCCTTTTTTAGCACTCATAGTATCATTTGTTTACCCTCAAAGGTACGCATTTACCCTCCATTTTGCCAAGCCACTTTTGTTCAAATAATCAGTAAATCAAACTGCTAAAAATCAGTTATTTACACATGTATTGTAGAATATATCTTATGGATTAGTACGATCTTAGAGGTTCCGATGGCAACCTGGATGAATATACAAGGCCTAACGCAATCAACAGGTAATTGTTTTATACTCTTCAGATAGCACATCCAAAAGACCTGTTCGCACCAAGTAACTAACGGTTCCTAGCTCTCTGATCATTCTAAATCCTGAGCGCTTTTCTCAGGATTTTTTAAATTAACACACCCTCTGAAGTTCAGAAGAGCCGATATTTCAAAAACACAGTATATTTGCAAAAAAAATACCATGCGTAAATCAATTGGAGCCTTTTGTACCCTTACTCTTCTTTTATTAGGCTGTAAATCGGAAAAGAAGGTGACCCCGGTGGAAGAGACCACAATCCTGGAAAAAGTTGCCAAAGCACATGGCTACGATGAATGGAACAAGGTAAAGGAGATCAGATTTACTTTCAATGTAGATAGAGATACTACCCACTTTGAAAGATCCTGGATATGGAATACCAAAAGTCAGGATGTTCAGGGAATCTCTAACGGAGACACTATATTTTATAACAGAAAAGCCGTAGACAGCCTCTCTACGAGAGCGGATGGTGCATTTATCAATGACAAATACTGGTTATTGGCACCCATAAACATTTTATGGGATCAAAAAAACCTCAGCTATACTTTTGATGAAAAGGCACTGGCCCCAATTAGCAATGATTCCCTGGCAAAACTTACGGTAGTGTATGGAAATGAAGGCGGTTATACCCCGGGCGATGCCTATGACTTTTTTTTGGGAGCGGACTACAAGATTAAAGAATGGGTCTTCAGAAAAGGTAATAACCCCGAACCCTCCAGCATTACTACCTGGGAGGATTACGTTTCGCTCAACGGATTGAACATTTCAAAGATGCATAAGAACAAGGAAGGGAATTTCTCCTTGTATTTTACCGATGTGGAAGTTTTGAACTAATATCAGACCTTCTTTTTCGATCTCCTTTTCAACAACAGGCTGGTTGCAAGGACAACAATGACCCCTCCTAACAAGACCATAAAACTTGTATTGAGTGAAAACTGTTCGGCCAGGAATCCGAGGATAACCGGTCCAATAAGGAATCCGGAATACCCCGTACCGGCAATAAAGGCCACCCCTTGAGAAGATTCTACCCCTTTTACGTTCCCGCCTATCCTAAAGAGTTCCGGGATGATCACCGAAAATCCAAGTCCGGTTAAAGCAAAACCGGCAATCGCCATATAGGTGTTAGACACTAAAACCAATACATACCCCAGGATGGCAATCGAAGAACCTAGAGCCACGATCTTTACGGAGCCGATCCGAGCACTTATGGCGTCTCCAAGGAATCTGCCCAATGTCATCATGATTTGAAAACCTAAAAATCCGGCTCCCCATATGGCTTCCGGAGCCAGTGTTACCTCCTTTAAAAAAAGGCCGCTCCAATCCACAATGGCCCCCTCACTCCCCATGATCACAAAAGAGACCACCCCAAGTAATAACAAGGGCTTAAAATTTCGAAAGCTAAAAGGTTCCTTTTCAATAGGTGCCGCAATAATATGATTATACCGTTTATGAAATATAAAATTGATCCCAAATACCAGTGCAATGGCCAAAACCATATGGAGCATTCTATTGTCGAAAATCAGTATCAAAAAACTTCCCAAACCGGCAATGACGCCACCCAAACTGAAGAAGCCGTGAGAAGCCGACATAAAATTCTGTTTGTCTTCTTTTTCTATCTCCGTCACTAGGGTATTCATAGAGATGTCTAAAAATCCATTCGCAGAACCAAAAAAGAACAAGGCTATGGCCAGCGTGGTAAAATTTGTGGTCATTAATGGAAAAATGGCTGAAATACAAAGAAGAATAATGCCCAACCAGGTGGCCCTGCCTACTCCTAAACGATTGATGATCCTGGAAGCTACAGGAAATACGGTGAACACTCCAAAGGAAAGAAAGAACAGCGCAATCCCTAAGGTGGCCTTATCTATTCCCAGGTCCTCTTTAACGGTTGGAATATAAATTGCCCAGGTACCAAAGAGAATGTTCAGACTGGCAAAGGCCCAGGCGGGGCCAAAATACCGTGGGTTAGACAAAATTAGCCGTAGGGATCTCATAGGGATCAGGAATTAGCTGGCGATAAATGTAGTTACTTTTTTAGAATGCCCTCCTTCAGTATTTGCCCGAAACGATACATGTCTTCGTATGAACAATAGAAAGGTGCAGGGGCCAGACGTATCACATTAGGTTCACGCCAGTCTGTAATGACCCCTTTGGTCATCAGATAGTCGAATAGCGGCCTTCCCTCGCCATGCAGAAATACAGATAACTGGGTACCCCTGTCCTTTGGGGTAATTATTTCAAAAGAGCTGTCTACCTCCTTGTCTATTTCCTGCAAGATAAATTCCAGGTAAGAGACTATAAGATTGCGTTTTTTTATAAGTGCCTGCATTCCTACTTCCTCAAACATTTCCAGAGAAGCCAAATAAGGGGCTACTGCCAATACTGGGGCATTACTAATTTGCCAGGCATCTGCCGTTTCCATGGGATCGAACTCTGGCTGCATCAGAAAGCGTGTATCTTTTTTGGTTCCCCACCACCCTTCAAATCTGGGAATATCGCGTCTGTTTAAATAGCGTTCATTTACATAGATTCCGGAAGCATTTCCCGGACCGCTGTTCATATACTTATAACTGCACCAGGCAGCAAAATCTACATCCCAATCGTGAAGCTGTAGCTCAATATTACCCACGGCATGTGCCAGATCCCAGCCTACAAAAGCTCCGGCTTCTTTCCCGGCACGAGTGATGGCCTGCATGTCAAAAACTTGTCCATTGTAATAATTTACCCCACCAATCAGCACCAGGGCAAGTTCATCGCCGATCTCGTTTATTTTAGCAATGACATCTTCCGTTCGCCAAAAATTTTCCCCTTCACGCTTTTTTATTTCCACAAGGGTATCGGAAACATCCAGGTTGTGAAACTTTACCTGACTTTGGAACATATACTGATCTGAAGGAAATGCCTTTTCCTCACATAAGATCTTATAACGTTTTTTAGTAGGTCTGTAAAAAGAAACCATAAGGAGATGAAGATTAACCGTCAGCGTATTCATCACCGATATCTCCGCAGGTAAGGCTCCCACTACTTTTGCCAAAGGTTGGGCAAGCCGCTCATGGTAATCCCACCAGGACTTATCTGCATAAAAATGTCCTTCGACTGCTAACTCTCGCCAATCCTTCATGATCTCATCAACAAAAGCCTGAGTTCTTTTCGGTTGTAAACCAAGGGAGTTCCCTGTAAAATATATTACTTCCGATCCATTTACCTTTGGAAAATAAAACTCATTCCTATAGTGCGCCAGTGGGTCTTGCGCATCTAGTTCACGGGCAAAAGACAAGGTATTCTGAAATTTCATCAACTTCTTTTTTGCAAAAATACAACACTCGTGCTTAACTCTGTTCTAAGAATCCTGGCTTGTCTGTAGAATTCGCATTTCAATAATGTGTTTTTTAAAACCAACTTTTTCATAGGCTGCTATAGCGGGAGCATTATCATCATAAACGGTAAGCCTAACCTCCTCCAGTCCTCTGCCCCTGGCCCAGGTAGTTAGCGTCTCTATGATCTTACCATTTATACCCTGCCCGCGATATTCAGGAAGGGTATACATAAACCCCAGATAGGCATACTCCTTATGGTCCAGATAAGGCCTGGCAGCCTTGGCAATACCGTATCCCGAACTCACAATTTGCCCGTCTACAACAGCCACCAGTACCTCAGCATCCTTGTTTACAATAAATTCCTTCAAATCATAATAATGTAATGAACCTTTGCGAATGGTAGGATCAAAAGGCCGTTCGGCTTCAATAAGGGCCTGTTCAAACTGCAGTAGTGTTTTGAGATCACTTTCAACTGCCTGCCTGATTAAGAAATTTTTCATAATGGATAAGGTACTGATGAACCCAACAAAGTAGGGCAAAAAGCCTATTTTTGCAAAAAGAAAAGCATGCATTTTCTGTCGGAAACACTTCAGGGCTATATCACCGCACATTCTGAGAATGAGCCTTCTTATCTAGAGGAGCTTAGCAGAGAGACACATTTAAAGGTGATTCAGCCAAGAATGATCACCGGGCATTATCAGGGACGGGTTCTCAGTATGCTCTCGAAAATAATCGGGCCTGCCAATATTCTTGAAATCGGTACATATACCGGCTATTCGGCTTTATGCCTGGCTGAAGGACTTCTTCCCAACGGCCAGTTACACACCATAGACGTCAATGAAGAATTAGCCTGGATTCAAAAGAAGTATATTGCCAAGTCCGGGTATACCAACCGTATAACACTCCATACAGGTGATGCCCTAAACATCATTCCCTCCATGAAACTGGAATTCGACCTCGTTTTTATTGATGCGGAGAAAAAGGAATACGCCCGGTATTTTGAAGAGGTGTACCCTAAGGTCAGAAAAGGAGGGATCATCTTATCAGACAATGTACTCTGGTCCGGAAAAGTGGTGGAACCTATTGATGCCAATGACCGGGCAACAAGGGCCCTGCTTTCTTACAACCAAATGCTCAAAGACGATCCTAGAGTAGAAACTGTGATGCTGCCTATCAGGGACGGTCTAACGCTAAGTAGGGTATTATAAATTTCCGGAAGATTTTATTGAATGAGATTGCCATAAGGATCCCTACCAGGGCGCCTACGATCAGATCCGATGGATAATGAACGCCCACATAGATCCTGCTAAGTGAAAACAAAAAGGGCCAAAGGTAAAAGATATATACCCATCTCAATTTCTTGCGAAGAAAAAGCACTATCAATGTTGTAATGGCAAAGGAATTTGCGGCGTGACCCGAGAAAAAACTATAGTCAGTCGGACTTATGAGCACTCGGATAAGGGCACTGATCTCTTCATTGTTATTTGGCCGGAGTCGCCCAATAAAACTCTTGGTCAGTTCCATAAATCCCATCACAAAACCAAATAACAACAAGGTCATAAGGATCATGGAAATTGCTTCTTTCCTTGGGTATTTTAGGAGGAGTAGAATGAAAAACAGTACATATAATGGGATCCAGGTGGTGGTGTGGGTTACGAGAGACCAAAAACTGTCGTAATCTTCAATCCCAAGGTTATTTAAGTAGATAAAGGTATCTCGATCCCACTGTAATAGCCTTTCCCACATTCGCCAGTTTACTTTCTTTTAATTGTTCCGGAAACATCCTCAATATTCTTTTTCACCTGATTCATTTCCTTCTTTATATCGTCCGCGATGCTGGTATCAATTCCCTGCTTCTCTGCACTTTTCTGGATCTCTTGCTTAATATCTTCTGTCGCATCCTTTAATTGTCGCATCCCTTTCCCAAGGCCTTTGGCAATGCCAGGGATCTTATCGGCACCGAAGACCATGACCACAATAAACATGATGAAGAAGATCTCTCCACCACTAATAAATAAAATTACTGTCGATTGCATACTACAAATATAATCAAGTTTAGAACCCTTTTATAAAATAAAAAAGTCTGGACTAAAAATAGTCCAGACTTTTTAATGCTGTCAGATTAGGACTATTCGCCTTTGATACTCTCCTTGAATTGATTGAATTCTGAAGGATTCTGTGTTTTGGGCCAACTATTATTAGTAACGTCAATATCGGCCGTTTCTGCTTTTGGATCCACAACAATACTCATGATCTCTTGCTGAGAAGACACTACCCTTTTTACTTCAACATCGTTCTTTCTCCAAATTTCCGGCGGGTAGGTAACGCTCTCTTTACTACCGTCAGCATAGGTATACTC
>NZ_JBATLB010000210.1:0-4902 GCF_049669965.1 Muriicola sp.
GTATACTGCTTTTTGGTAATATAGGTGTTGGCAAAACCTAATTTAATATATTTTCTAGAGGTTTTAGCACTATTGTTCTCAGGTTGCAAAGACAGGGCCTTATTTACCCAGGCGAGTGCCGATTCAAATTCTTTAAGATTACTTAAAGTGTTTGCATACCCTAAAAGAGCCCCAAAATTAGTTGGGTTATTCGCTACCAATTCTTCATACAAGGGTTTGGCATTGCTATACTGCTTATCCCATAAGTAGGCTTCGTTATAGTTGATCTGAACCTCAAAATCTGATGGGTATTCCTGAAGAAGCTCAGAAAATAATTCAATGGCTTTGGTAGGTTCCCCGCTTAATCCCACTGCCCTGCCATAGCAGATCTGGGCCGTTTTGTTATCGGGGTCTGTTTCCAGATACGAATCAAAATAGGTTTCTGCTTCCTCAAACGATCCGGATTCCAATAATTGAAATCCTTCGTTCATACTTCCTTGTCCGCTCATAAGAGTGGAAGTGAAAAGTAATACAGGTAATAAAAATTTAACTTTCATAGGTTAAGCATTTTTAGATGGATTACGAAGCCATTTTTTAAGCATCTCACCTTCTTATTATTTGGTTATGTAAAGTTAATGCAGTCCTTCCCGCACCGGAAGTGCGATAATGTCCGTTCGTCTACAGCAATTGGCCATCCGTCTAAATCGGGAATTAAAAAACGTCAGCTTGGGAGATATTTGGGGTAATAATTAAAAGAACACTTAACTAAAATGAATCATTATAGTGATTTCAAAATCGAGAAAGTAAAGGGCTTGATCATTAGAACACATTTTTAAAAATTAGACATGACCGCAATTAGAATTTTATTTAAAAAGTTTACACCCGAACAAGTATTTATGGGTAGTGTGTTACTCGTTAATGGTGGCAACTATTTATACAACCTGATCCTGGGTAGATTATTGGGGCCGGAGGCATATGCTGATGCTGCACTTCTTGTAACGCTACTGTTGGTTTTGTCCTTTCTGGGGATGACATTTCAGTTGGCAACAACAAAATTCGCTGTGGTGTTTTCCGGAAAGGTTTGGGACAGTTTCTTAAACAGGACCTACAAACAAGCCATTATTGTGGGAATGCTTTTTGGCGCATTTTTCGTTTATTTTGCCAAAGATCTACAAATGCTGTTTCAGACAAATACTCCCTATATGTTTGTGGCACTTGGCTTTGGAATCCCTTTATACTTTTTTATGAGCGTGAATAGAGGGAACTACCAGGGACATCATAATTTTAACAAGCTCTCTATCACCTATCAAACGGAGATGTGGAGCCGACTGCTGATCACCCTGGCATTCCTGTTATTTAGCCCCTGGGAACCTGCCCTTTCTGTTGCAATAGGGATTGGATTTTCCTTTCTTTTCGGTTTGATCCCTTCAGATGTAAAAGGCATTTCAATTGCCAGACCTTCAATGTTATCATCTGAAAATGCGAAACGAATAAATAAGTTCATTATCCTGACACTTTGTTATGAAATTACTCAGATCATCATTAACAACAGCGATGTACTTATGGTGAAGCATTATTTCAGCCCCAATGAGGCAGGTTTATATGCTTCTCTGGCTCTCATTGGCCGGGTAGTATACTTTGTAGCGTGGATGTTTGTGATGCTCCTCTTGCCTGCAGTTGTTCAAAAAGAAAAAGATGGAGAGGCCACTGCTCCTGTATTATTTAAATATGTTGGCTATGTTGCACTCCTTTCTCTAACCATTATAACATCGTGTTATTTTTTCCCGGAGTTAATCATTAAACTAATGTTTGGTGATGCCTATTTGGCTATGGCAGGTTTATTATGGCAATATGCGGTAGCCACATCGCTTTTCGCCATAGGGAATATATTTGCCTATTATTTCTTATCCCTGGATCATTATGTACCCGTAATTATTTCAGGAGTTTTAGGGTTATCTCAGATAGCACTCATAAGCGTACTGCATAACTCCCTAGAGCAAATTGTACAGTTACAGATCCTTGTAATGGTAATTTTACTGATCTCCCAAATTGTTTATTTTCTATATAAGAAGCGAAGTTTATAAAAGCTTTCTGTTCAAAAATGCCAGGGTCGGATCTTTTATTAGTTCCGACCTTTTTTTTGTCTCTATCAGGTTTATATCCGGGGACCTATCAAAGATGTTTAGGGTCCATTAAGTTCTAAAAATACAGGACCCCAATTTCTGCTTACCGATACTGCTTTTCCATTCGTCTACAGTAAGGATGCAGTGAACTTCTCACAGCCCGTATTCACTGCCTTTTATATGATATTTGCCCTGTAAATAAAATATTAATCTTAATACTTAACCTATGAAATTAGCAATTGTAACCGCGTATCCACCCAGTAAAGTAACCTTAACTGAATATGGATACCATTTGGTAAAACACTTCCGTTTACAAGACGATGTAACGGAGATCGTATTGATCACCGACAGAACCACTGAAGAAAAAGATCTGTCCTTTGAAGGTGAAGGATGTAAAATTACAGTAAAAGAAAGCTGGAGTTTTAATAGTTATTCAAACCTGTATCACATCAATAAGGCAATCTCAGAAACTAAACCAGATGCCGTTTTATTTAACCTTCAATTCCTAAAGTTTGGAGATAAAAAAATTCCCGCAGCTCTTGGCCTGTTGGCTCCATTTATCTGTAAATTAAGACGTATTCCAACCATTTCTCTAATACATAATATTCTGGAACAAGTAGATCTTGATAATGCAGGAATTACCCAGAACAAATTGTTGCAAAAGGTCTATAATGTAATTGGGACCATGTTAACCAAATTTGTATTGGCTTCAGACGTAGTAGCTGTAACCATCAGTAAATATGTTACAATCCTGGAGAAGAAATACAAGGCGCGCAATATTGCACTGATTCCTCACGGATCCTTTGAAACACCTCCAGAGCCCAATTACGCTTTACCAAAAGGACCAAAACAAGTAATGGCCTTTGGTAAATTCGGTACCTATAAGCGTGTTGAGATCATGATCGAGGCCGTAGAAATGATCAGGAGCAGAACGAAAGAAGACATAGAAATTGTTATTGCAGGTACAGATAGTCCTAACACTCCGGGCTATCTTAAATCCATGGAGAAAAAATACGCACATGTACCATACATAAGGTTTACGGGCTATGTTGCTGAGGAAGATGTACCAAGGATATTCGGAGACAGTGCCGTGGTTGTATTTCCTTATACCTCTACTACCGGTAGCTCAGGTGTCTTACACCAGGCGGGTAGCTATGGAAAAGCAGTAGCATTGCCAGACCTTGGAGATCTGGGTATCCTGGTTCGTGAAGAAGGATATAAAGGAGAGTTTTTTCAACCAGATAATACTGGCTCCCTGGCCGACGCGATTGAAAATATCCTGGTTAATGATGCTCATAGAATTCATTTGGGGAAGACCAATTATGAAGCAGCATGTTCCTTGCCTATGTCTGTAATCACCCAAATGTATACGGAATATTTCAAAGCGATTAAATACAAGAACTTACCTGACTTTTCCCCAAATCATGCCATGGAAAAGAAAACTATCAAGGAAGTAGTTTAACTATTTATGTTAGGTTAAGTAGAAAGGAGGGCAGCGTGGTTACTGCTCTCCTTTTATTTTTGCAAGGATAGATCCAGATATTGGTAGCATTGTTTTTCCTCACCATCTGCCGAAATAGCTCCGAAATATTTTTGTCGTTGTTTTCTCCAGGGTAATATGCCAACCACCGAGTTTGGCACCTCTTCAAAATCATAAAGTGTCCAGAATAAATAAGGAACGGCCTCCTCGTTTAAATGCTGCTGCATTTCCCTATAATAATCAGCCTGTCTTTTTTCCGATCCCAAAAATGCATTCCAAATACCGCTGTAGGAAGAATACCCGTACTCTCCCAACAAAATAGGCCTATCTCCTACCCTCTCTTTTAAAGCCTCGTATTTCCCTAAAAAATCAGAAGGCTCCTGATAGTAATGAAAGGATATAAAATCGACCTCATCATCTAATAAAATTGCAGCTTCCGGGGAGGACCAACCAATAGTCACAGGATGGTTTGGATCCCATTTCCTTACTTGATTACTCATTTCTTCCAACCAGGCCAATACTTGTTCTTTTCCTCTCGACTCGAAATCGAGATCGGGTTCATTTTTCAGGTCCCATCCCAACAGTGCCGGATGATCTTTTAAGGCTTTTACGATGGTCTCCGCATGTCTGTGAGTTAAGGTCCAATCCATCACATCATAATTCCCATAAAAATCGAACAAGGTCACTAAGACCTTAAGTTTTTTGGCATTCGCCAGGTCCAGCATTATTTTTAGTTTTGCCAGGTTTTCATCAGAAACACTCGCTTTCCCAAACTCCTCATAAGGAACAAATACCCGCACAGAATTAAGGCCCATTTTACGTATCCGGGCGAAGTCGTTCGCAATTACCTCTTTATTGAAGTTGGCTCCAAAGGTATCCCAGGCACTTTTGCCTGGATAGTAATTAAGCCCTTTCATTTTGGCAATATCGAATTGCGAACTGCTGTTTTTTGTTAAAGCTAGAAGCTCCTCCTCTGGTTCTTCAATTTCAACCATATGTCTTATCCGCCAAAAACCGTCTTCTAATAACATCATAACCTTATAAGAACTAGTATCGTTCTTCCTTAAAAGCATCTGGTCATTCTGCCATATCTCCTTATAAGTTTCCACATGCCTGTCTGTAAACACCACCAGACTGCCATCGGCGCTATAAAAGTCGAGTGAAGGATGATGCACCAGGCTGGTCTGCTTTACTGAGGTATTATGTTGTTTGTTCAACTCTAGTACCCTATCTATTTTGATCCGCATGTTGTCCGTATAATAATCAGCAATTCCATAGGAATCATTGTTAGAGAGCGCAACATTTCTAACATACCATGAC
>NZ_JBATLB010000211.1:0-12430 GCF_049669965.1 Muriicola sp.
CTCCGGAAGGCACGCGCAAGAAAGTAACACAATGGAAAACCGGGTTTTATTATATCGCTAAACAGGCCAAGGTTCCTGTGGTTATGGTATCTTTTGACTATGGAAAAAAACAGGTAAAAATATCTGAACCGGTCTTTACGACCGATAGTAAGGAAACCGATTTTAAGCGATACAAAGAATTTTACAAAGGTGTTGTTGGGAAGATCCCCGAATACACTTAGACCCTAACAAATGTAAAGCTAATACGTGCCGATTCTGAAGTGCCGTCATTATCAAAATCGTATTCTCCGGTATCAAAACCTCCATAAATCTCAAAGGTATCACCAGTTAGTGTTGCCCCGTATGAATCCCAGTCGCCCGGATAGTCTGCCCACTCAATAGAAAAGTAGTAGTTTCCTTCCCAGATTTCCCAGAACATCTCACCACTTACGGTATAAGCAGGTCGATCGGAAGGATCAATGGTCATTGTAAACCGGCCACTACTCTGAACAGCCATGGTTACCGTTCCACCGTCACCAATTATCTCAACAGACATTGCGTCACTATCTCTGATAAAACTTGCAGATGTAGCTTCCCAATTTCCGGCTAGTTCACTGATATTAAATGGACCATCGGGGGTAATTGGTGGATCTTTTTCACCACATGATGCGGCAACAAACAGTATAAAAAGCACAGCTAATAAAACCGATTTTGTTGAAGTTCTCATGATTTCTAAGTATTAGGTTGTTCATGAATGAACGTGTTAAAAATTCCGTTATTCAAAAGTAGTTTCACATGGAGGTACGTGCAATGATATTGGTCAGCGCAGCAAATAAAAAGGTAAAAGGGTTAAGCATCTTAGTACCGCTTTATTCAATGAATAAAACAGAGGAAGATTTTAATTCGTTTATGAAATCCTTAAAAGGTGCAGTAGGATAGATATCCGAGCAATACGCCGAAATACTACAGGCAACAAAATCTAGGCTCGTACAAATATGAAATGCAGGGTACACAGTTCCGCATCCCCATCATTATCAAAATCCTATTCGCCAGTTTCGCTACCGCCGTTAATGGTAAAAGTAGTGCCGTCCCAGGTATGGCCATAAGTGTCCCAATCATCGGGGTATGAATCCCATACAATTGCAAAATAATACGTTCCTTCCCATTTTTCCCAGAACATTTCTCCACTTACCGTGTATGCTACACGGTCTATCGGGTCGAGCGTTACCGTAAAACGACCGCTAGATTGCACAGTCATACTAGCTGTTCCACCATCCTGTACAACATCAACAGATAAAGTGTTAACGCTAAATTGTGCTTTTGTAATCTCCCAGTTTCCGGCTAGTTCACTGATGTTAAAAGGACCGTCTTTGGTAAGTTCATCTGCCGGATCATCTTTGCTGCAAGAGAAGGCAACAAACAATACCAGAATTGTACTAAAAAATAATGCTTTCGTTGAAGTTCTCATGATTTCTAAGTATTAGGTTGTTCATGAATAAACGTGATTCAAAATTCCATTATTCAAAAGTAGTTTCAGACGGAAGTACGCGCAATGATATTGGTCATCCCAACCAATAAAAATGCAATAAATGCTATGATTTCGAAGAATTTGGGACTATTCCGGGAGTTTTCTAATGTTTTTAAGATAAAATCATGTAGTTTCTGAAGTTATTCCTGCATGGTGTGATATACATTCTGTACATCATCGTCTTCTTCGATCTTCTCCAGAAGTTTTTCTACATCTTCGGCTTCCGCCGCGCTAAGTGCTTTGGTAATTTGCGGAATACGCTCAAACCCGGAAGATAAAATTTCGATTTCCCTGGTTTCCAATTCTTTTTGAATGGCCCCAAAACTTTCGAAGGGAGCATATATCATGATACCATCTTCATCCTCAAAAACCTCTTCTGCGCCAAAATCGATTAGATCGAGCTCCAGTTCCTCAGGGTCAATACCTTCTATGGGAATGCGGAAATTACAGGTATGATCAAACATAAATTCAACCGAGCCCGAGGTGCCCAGGCTGCCGTTACACTTATTAAAATAACTCCTGATGTTTGCAACCGTACGGGTATTGTTGTCTGTAGCCGTTTCTATTAGGACGGCTATACCATGTGGGGCGTAGCCTTCAAATAATACTTCTTTGTAATCGCCCAGAGATTTGTCTGAAGCCCTTTTTATAGCCCGTTCAACATTGTCCTTGGGCATGTTCACGGCTTTGGCATTCTGGATCACTGCTCGCAGGCGCGAATTGGCATCCGGATCCGGACCTCCTTCCTTTACGGCCATGACGATGTCTTTCCCAATACGTGTGAACGCCTTGGACATGGCAGACCAACGTTTCATCTTCCGTGCTTTCCGAAATTCAAATGCTCTTCCCATAGGCTATATTACCGAATAATTTCAGGCAAATTTAGCAATTTTTAGAAGCCTTACAAGGTACAGTTAGGCTTTGTAATTTTTAGTCGCTTTCAATGATTTTTTCTATGCTACCGGCGAGTTTAAAGTCTTTTTCTGTAACGCCCTGTGCATCATGGGTGCTGAGGCGGATATGCAAAGAGTTATACACATTGCTCCATTCCGGATGGTGATTTTGAGCTTCACATTCAAAGGCAATGCGCGTCATAACGGTGAAAGCTTCCTTAAAATTCTTGAACTCAAACGATGTTTCAATTCCGTCATCGACATATTCCCATCCCTCCAGGGAGGCCATTTTATCTTCAATTTGTTGAGAGGTAAGTTTTTCCATAGGTATTATTTTTAGTGTGCTAAGCTCAGCAGGTAAATCTACCGGGCAGGTTAAAGATACAAGTAAAAATTTATGGCCGCTGAAAAGTAAATCGGAAAACTAGCCTACTAAATGATGATCTATGACTTGCTGATAGTTTAATTGTAAATTTTTAGGAAGTAAATGATCCTTAGGTAGCACTGCCAGGAATCGTTCCTCATTGGTGGTAAATACCCTTTTGTAGATGGGGTTAAAACTCCCTATACGGTCTACCACCTCCCTTATAAAATCTTCGTGATGTACAAGGTCTGTGCTGCCCAAATGATAAATACCGCTTTTATTCCTGTTGATAAGGTAATGGATCTGCTGTGTAAGTTTATCATCGTTTGTGACATTGATGATCAGGTTAGGAAACACTTCGATAGGGTCATTGTTCCATATAGCCTGTTTCATTTCCTTGATCCTTGGTGAGGTATTGCCAAAGACCATAGGTACTCTTAGGATAGCTGCCTTCCGTTTAGGAAGACGCAGCAGCATATTCTCTATTTTGATTTTTAATCGGCCATAAATACTTTCAGAAAGGGTCTTGTCGTATTCGTAAGACGGGAATTTACTGTACCCGTCAAAGACATTGGCGGAGGAAAGGAAGAATACTTTACAGTTGTGTTTGGCTACATATTCGGTCAGATGTTGATGCGCCTGAATTTGCGCAGCGAAATCGCCTCGTAAAGCCGAAATAATGATGGTAGGTCGAATCTCTTCCAGCAACTCAAAAATATCGTCTTCCTGTAGATCGTATTGAAAAAATTGCTGATTGGAAGTATATCCGTTTCTGGAGGAAAAATAAGTACCGTAGGTGTCATAATAATTACACAATTCCTTGTAAAGTGCATTACCTATGAAACCACTGGCGCCTAAAATGAGTATTTTTTTTGATTCCAACGATTAAAATATTGATAAACCAGTTCTGGTGGTCAATTGCTCTAATGCCAACATTCCCAATTTTGAATTTCCTTTTTGATTTAAACCTGGTGACCAGGTAACAACGCAATACTGGTCTGGTAATAGGGCTGCTATTCCTCCACCTACACCACTTTTTCCGGGAAGGCCCACTTCAAAGGCAAATTCACCCGCTTCATCATAAAATCCACAAGTAAGCATAAGCGCATTGATCCGCTTTACCTGGTTAATATTCAAGTATTCTTTTTCTCTTAAACATTTACCCCTGTTCATGAAGATATAAAAGAGTTTTGCCAGTTGTTTACAAGACATTGCCAAAGAGCATTGATGGAAGTAAAAATCTAAAACAGTATCTACATCGTTTTCAAGATTTCCATATGATTTTAGTAAATAAGCCGCGGCATAGTTTTTAAAACCAGTTCTTTTTTCTGATAGGGCCACCTTTTCATCGTAGTGGATAGTTGGCTCGTTTGCTATATTTCTGACAAATGTCAGGAAGTCTTCTTTTGGATTTTTTAATTGGCTTATTAAGACATCACACACAACCAATGCCCCTGCATTGATCAATGGATTTCTTGGTATGCCATTTTCCATTTCAAGGAGCGAAAGATGATTAAACGGATCTCCCGAGGGCTCTACCGAGACTCTTTTCCACAATTTGTTATCAACCACTCCCATTGCCTGGGCCAATGAAAGGACCTTGGAGATACTTTGAATAGAAAAAGCTTCTTCGGCATCCCCTGCACTATAGCTGTTATTTTGTGAATCAATAAGGTGAATGCCAAATTTATGTTTATTGGCTATGGCCAGTTCAGGAATATAAGAGGCAACGGTTCCCCGATCTTCAATAGATTTTAAATTACGGGTAATATCCTCAATAATCCCTTGGAAGTCTATCATTAATCTTTATAGAATGGTAATTTAATGATGGTTGCGCCAACAGAGTTTTTTCTTATCTGTATTTTAAGGTTACTTCCGGGAGACGCAAATTCTGTCGGAACATAGCCTAATCCAATACCTTTGCCTAAAGAAGGAGACATGGTACCTGAGGTTACACTGCCAATTTCATTTTCGTCCTTATCCAAAATGGCATATCCTTGTCTGGGAATACCCCGTTCATTTAATTCAAAGGCTACTAATTTGCGTTTAACGCCTTCTTCTTTTTGTCTGGCCAGCCCATCTTTGTTCACAAAATTGTCCTTGCTAAGCTTGGTTATCCAACTCAGCCCGGCCTCTAAGGGAGAGGTCTCATCATTAATGTCATTTCCGTACAGGCAATAGCCCATTTCCAGTCGTAAGGTATCTCTTGCCGCCAGGCCTATCGGTTTTATGCCGTACGCTGCACCGGCCTCAAAAACGGTATCCCATACCTGTTTTACCTCAGTGTTCTTACAATAGATCTCAAAGCCCCCAGATCCTGTATAGCCTGTTGCAGATATGATCACATGATCTATCCCTGCAAAGTCGCCTACGACAAAATTGTAAAATTGGATCTGTTCTAAATCTACTGAAGTTATACTCTGCATAGCCTCAACTGCTTTTGGTCCTTGTATGGCCAATAGGGAGTAGTTTTCTGAGATATCCTTCATCTCCGCCTTGTAATCCGCATTGTATTTAGAAATATGATTCCAATCTTTTTCAATATTAGAGGCATTCACGACCAATAGATAGGTTTCCTCCTTTACTTTGTAGACTATAAGATCATCTACAATTCCGCCGGTCTCATTTGGCAAACAGCTGTATTGTGCCTTGCCAACCGTAAGTTTTGAAGCGTCATTGGAGGTTACTTTTTGGATTAGGTCTAATGAATTAGGGCCTTCGATCAAAAACTCCCCCATATGGGATACGTCAAATACACCTACTCCTTTTCGCACAGTTTCATGTTCTATGTTAACACCTTCATAGGATACGGGCATATTGTAGCCAGCAAAGGGTACCATTTTTGCACCTAATTTCTCATGGGTCGCAGACAGCGCTGTATTTTTCATATTATCGGAATCTTTTACTGCCCAAAGATATTGAAAATAGTTGGTTGACCTCCTAGGAATAGGGTGATTTGGTGGATAGGTCCAATCCTGGGATTATCACTTTGTTAAAAGAAAACTCCTAAGTTCTTCATACTCAGATATCCGTATAGAGACCTTTTTTTTGTCCATAATTTTTTCTATCTGAGGGGGTAGGGGGAGGGAAATGTTTAAGGTAGAAGATACTACGTCCAGGAATTTGACAGGATGTGCAGTCTCGAGGAAAATGCCATAAACATCTGGGTGGTTCTCCATATATTTTTGGAGTCCTAAATAGCCTACTGCCCCATGTGGATCTGCAATATAGCCAGCCTGTTTATAGATTTTTTTAATTGCTTCTTTCGTTTCTATGTCGGTGAAAGAGTACGAACTTAGTTCAGAGTGTAATTGCGAGAAGTCATCGTGATACAGATGTTGAATTCTAACGAAATTACTGGGATCACCCACATCCATTGCGTTAGATATAGTAGCGTGGGATGGTTTTGGATCATAAACTCCGGTTTGCATAAACTTTGGTACGGTATCATTTCTATTGGTAGCGGCAATAAAATGACCTACCGGCATCCCCATTTGCTGCGCCATCATTCCGGCACAAATATTTCCAAAATTTCCACTAGGCACGGAAAAGACCAATTTTTTATTTAATGCTTTTAGTTCCTTGTAAGCAAAAAGATAATATAGCATCTGAGGCAACCATCTGGCAACATTAATGGAGTTGGCTGAGGTAAGTTGTACGCTGTTGATAAGGCTGTTATCCACGAAGGCTTTTTTTACCATCTTTTGGCAATCATCGAAGGTGCCATTTACCTCCAGGGCCGTGATATTTTGTCCGAGGGTGGTGAGTTGGCGCTCTTGTATGTCACTTACCTTCCCACTAGGGTATAGAATCACTACTTCAACTCCTTTTACGCCCAGGAAACCATTGGCAACTGCACCGCCGGTGTCTCCTGATGTGGCCACCAAAACTTTGACTTTTTGTTCAGAATTTTTAAAGAAATAGCCCAGACAAAGAGCCATAAATCTGGCTCCTACATCTTTAAAGGCCATGGTAGGTCCGTGGAAAAGTTCCAGGGCAGATACTTTTTCATTTATGGGTATAAGAGGAAAATCAAAATCGAGCACCTCCTCAAGAATTTCTTTAAGTACGGCAGGAGGAATGTCATCCTTTACAAACGGCATTAGGGCACGGTACCCAATCTCATGATTTGAAAGATCCTGAATGTTTTGAAAAAAAATAGTCGGGAGCTGGGGGATTTGCTCCGGAAAGTACAAACCGCCGTCTGGGGCAATTCCCTTAATTACGGCCTCTTTAAAAGAAACCTTAGCGGCATTATTATGTAGGCTATAGAAGTTCATTTTACTCTTAGGTTCTCATAGGCCTTCAGGAGATGATCTGAATACCTTTTGTATTTATTTCAGAAACGTACGGATCATACGAAAGATCCATTTTTACAAATACGTTACTCATGGCTTGTGTTACCCTTGTTGCGGTCGCTAATCCTTTACTCAAGGCAAAAATAGAAGGTCCGGATCCGGAGATTCCACAGCCAAGGGCGCCGGCATTTAACGCTTCTTGTTTTACCTCATCAAAACCAGGGATAAGGATAGATCTGATGGGTTCTACAATGTGATCTACCAGCGACCTACCAATAAGATCATAGTCTTCCTGAAAAAGACCGGCTACCAGCGCACCTACATTTCCCCACTGCTTTATTCCGTCTGCGAGTGAAATACTGGTTTTTAAGATCTTCCTGGAGTCTGAGGTCTTTATTTCTATATGCGGATGTATAATGGATGCGTAGAGCTCCTTAGGCGCGTGTATTGGAATAATATCGAGTGGATCCGTGCTTCTGACCAATGTAAATCCTCCATAAATTGCAGGCGCGACATTATCTGCATGGGCAACACCACTAGCAAGTTTTTCACCAGCCATGGCAAATTGAACTAATTCGCGCTTGGAAAAAGGGGCATCCAATAATGCATTCATCCCCCAAACTGCCCCGGCTGCACTTGCTGCACTACTGCCTATCCCACTACCAGCTTTGATCTTCTTATAAATCTCTATTTCAAAGCCGCCTTTGTACGTAGAGGCTTCCATAAAAGCAAGCCCGGCCACTCCTGCTACATTGTTTTCAACTTCCTTGGGAAGGTCCAGACCAATAATTTTGGTGATCCTAAGTCCGGGAATAGGTACCTTTTTAATGACCATTTCATCACCAACAGCAGAAAGCGCCAGTCCGAGCACGTCAAAACCACATGATATATTGGCAATCGTAGCCGGACAAAATATTTTAATGCTGTCTTGGGTCATATGGGACAGGTTTCAGTGCCAAAGCTATTAGAATTTTAGAAATGATACTGTTTTCTTGATTTTTTAATACGTTCCAATTCTGATGATATCAGCAAAAATCCCGGAAGCAGTCACATCTGCTCCAGCACCTGCGCCTTTAATGATTAATGGTTGTTCAGGATACCGCTTCGTATAAAAAAGTACAATATTGTCACTTCCCGCAAGGGAATAAAAATCGTGTCCCTCAGGAATATGCTCCAGGCCAACACTTGCTTTTCCATTATCCAAAGTGGCTACAAACTTGAGCTTACAAGCTTCTTTTTTGGCATCTATGACCATCTGTTGAAAGTGGTTTTCAAATTTCTTCAGCGCGGCAAAGAATGCTTTATTATCTTTTGTTTGCAATGCTTCCTCAGGTAAAAATGACCTGTTCACAATTTCCTCCAGATCCATCACATTGCCACTTTCCCTGGCCAGTATCAGTATTTTGCGCATTACATCTATTCCGCTCAGGTCTATTTTTGGATCTGGTTCAGTATAGCCTTCTTCCTGGGCCTTTTTTACCACATCATGAAAAGTAGTTGTTTCGTTGAAATTATTAAAAACGTAATTCAGGCTACCAGACAATACAGCTTTAATCTTTATGATCTCATCGCCAGAGGCAATGAGATGTTTTAAGGTGTCAATGATTGGTAAGCCAGCACCCACATTGGTCTCAAAAAGGAAAGGAGCCTCAAATTCCTTTGCGAGTTCTTTGAGCAGACGGTAGTGTTCATAGCCAGATGAACAAGCAATTTTATTACAGGTCACCACGGCAATGCTTTGCTTAAGGAAATTCTTGTAGGTAAAGGCAACCTCTTCGCTGGCGGTATTGTCTACCAGTATGCTGTTCCTCGCATTTAATTCTAGTATAGTGTTGTAGAATTGAGTGGCGTCTGTCTTGGTTCCCTGGGTTAAAAGTTCCGGCCATTTTTGTAAAGGGATACCTTGTTCATCAAAATACATGGTACGGGAATTTGCGATTCCTATAACCCTAACATTTAATCGCAAGTGTTCTTTTAAGTACTTTTTTTGTTGTTTTAGTTGCCCTAACAATTTGGACCCCACATTTCCAACACCCAGTATAAAAAGGTTTAATTGCTTTGTTTGTTCTTCAAAAAAGGCCTCGTGAAGTGTATTCAAAGCCTTCTTTACATCTTCTTTCCTGATTACAGCAGATATGTTTCGTTCAGAGGCTCCCTGGGCAATTGCGCGGATATTTACGTTGTTCTTTCCCAAAGTGCTGAACATTCTACCACTTAATCCCTGGTGATTTTTCATCTGATCCCCAACCAAGGCAATAATGGCCAATTCTTTTTCAATGAGTAGGGGTTTTATTTTTTTCATGGCCATCTCGTAGGCAAAAGCTTTATTCACCTGGCTAATAGCCTTTTCTGCATATTCATCGGCAATACCGATGCAGATAGAATGTTCGGATGATGCCTGGGTAATGAGCACAACACTTATCTCTGCTTGTGAAAGTACTTCAAAGAAACGCTTTGAAATACCTGGGATGCCTATCATTCCCGGCCCTTCAATTGAGAGTAGTGTAATGGCGGGGATATTAGTAATTCCTCTAACTGTTCTCCCTTCTTCGGGTGCCTTTCGTGTTATGATGGTTCCTGGAGCCTCTGGGTCGAAGGTATTTTTGATGGCTATAGGTAATCCTTTGGCTAATACCGGTTGAATGGTAGGAGGGTATAGTACTTTTGCGCCAAAATGCGATAGTTCCATAGCCTCTTCGTACGAGATATGAGGGATGGCTTTTGCTTGCTTTACAATTTTAGGATTCGCCGTATACATGCCGCTGACATCGGTCCAAATTTGCAATTCCTCGGCATCTATGGCAGCCGCTACAATAGAAGCGGTATAATCCGAACCCCCTCGTCCCAGAGTGGTAACATTTCCATCCCTGGTAGCGGCAATGAATCCTGGCATAACCACAATGTGAGCCGGTACTTTGGAAAAATAGTGAGAACATCGATTTCCACTCTCTTCAAAATCTACGATGGCTTTGCCGTGAGTGTTATCTGTAATAAGAAGCTCTCGGCTATCTTTAAACGTTGCTTTATGGCCAACTTCAATGAAGTATTCGCTGATGATATAGGCCGACAAAAGTTCACCAAAACTGACTATCTTATCGGATAATTTTGGCGTTATCTCACCGATATAGTAAGCCCCTTCCAGCAGTGTTTCCAGGACATTTAACTCACTCTTAACCTTGCTTAAGACCTTGCTTTGCGCGTTTATGGGGAGTAATTCTTTTATAATATTCAGGTGGCGCTTTTCTATATCTTTTAAGACATCCTTATATTCAATTTCCTGATCGGCAGCCGTTTTTGCCGCTTTAAGTAACATATCCGTGACACCACCCAGGGCAGAAACTACTACTACGAGTTTTTTGGCCTTGGTCTGGGCGATAATATTTTGTACTTGTTGTATACTAGCGGCTGTAGCTACGGAGGTACCGCCGAATTTTAAAACTTTCATGTGAATCAAAAATTAAAGAAAAGTAATGTGTTGAACAAAGAATAATACAGATCACCCCCATGGGGTTCCTGTAGGAATGGCAGTTCCTGAACAACAGGGAATATTCGTTCGACAATGGCAGGTAACAGCGATCATAAGCACTTTCATAACGGTTCAAATGTAGTATTTTTAGATAGCCAACCCAACATTAATAGGATTTTTTGAGGACTCACGGATTTTTTCACCTTATTTTTAAGAATTCATTGGTCAACTTGCTGAAAAAGGAGATTTAACATAAATCCCTTAATTTTAATTAGGTATCGTTGCCCTAAAAAGTACAGCGTTTAGAATGAAAATACTCTCTGGTGATCAAATAAGAAAAACAGATCAATATACCATTCAACAACAAGGTATACGCAGTGATGAACTGATGGAAAGGGCAGGAATGGCACTTTTCAAATGGATTCATGATCAATTGCAAGGGGCCCCGGTTACCATTCATCTTTTTTGCGGTATAGGAAATAACGGAGGCGATGGCCTGGTTGTAGCAAGGCTCCTGGCCGAACATGGGTATTCCCTTGAGGTGTATATTGTAAATTATAGCGATAAGAGGTCCCCCGATTTTTTAACCAACCTGGATCGCCTCAAAGATCGTAAGATATGGCCGCATGTATTTTCTAAGGTTGATGAGTTACCGATTGTCTCTAAAGATGACATGATCGTAGATGCTATTTTCGGGACCGGTCTCAACAGGTTGGCAGACGAATGGGTAACTAAACTCATAACTCATTTAAATGCCAGCGGGGCGTTTATTCTATCGGTAGACATACCTTCAGGCTTATTCACAGACAAGCCTGTTGCAAATACTTCCGGAATTATCATGGCGCAGCTTGTAGTCTCATTTCAATATCCCAAGTTGGTATTCTTTTTACCAGAGAGCGGGGTTTTTTGCGAGCATTGGGTAGTGGTCGATATTGGTTTAGATACGGAATACGTTGCCAACTTAGCTGTGACTTATGAACTAATTCAGCTTCAGCAAGTCAGAGCCTTGTTCCGGCCCAGGAAAAAATTTACTCATAAAGGCACCTACGGACATTCTTTGGTCGTTGGTGGGTCCTATGGAAAAATTGGGGCGGTGCACTTAACGGCAAAAGCCTGTATAAGGGCTGGCAGCGGATTGGTAACTGTATTTGTTCCTCAATGCGGCTACGTTCCTCTGCAAAGTAGCTTGGCAGAGGTCATGGTTATAACGGATAAACAAGAGAAACATCTTTCACATATCAGGGTGCCGTTTCAACCATCTGCTATAGCCTTTGGAATTGGTGCAGGGACTTCCGAGAGCACCATTGATGCATTTGAAGCATTTTTAGAGCAAAACAGAACTTCTCTTGTCATCGATGCCGATGGACTTAATATACTTTCCAAAAAGAAATCGTTGTTAAAGTTATTACCTCCCAAAACGGTTTTGACACCACATCCCAAGGAATTAGAACGACTAATTGGGCCCTGGCAGAATGATTTTGAAAAGTTAGAGAAGGTTATAGCGTTCTCTTCTACCTACGATACTATTGTAATAATCAAAGGAGCTCACACCATCATTGTTTACAAAGGGCTGGGATATGTAAATGATTCGGGTAATCCGGGCATGGCTACTGCGGGAAGCGGAGATGTACTTACGGGGGTTGTTACTTCATTAATTGCCCAGGGCTATCTGCCATTGGAAGCGGCTATCATGGGCGTTTTTTTACATGGAAGAGCAGGAGACCTTGCCGCACAGCATGGGAGCATGGAGTCGCTCATGGCAAGTGACATAACAAGTCATTTAGGAAAGGCTTTCAGTGAGGTATCCTCAACGGCAGATGAAAAAGAAGGAAATGACGGGTAGAAGAATCTATTTTTTGGCAACGCGTCTTTTAACCCATGCCAGGGCATTGTTGTAGTCAA
>NZ_JBATLB010000212.1:0-7854 GCF_049669965.1 Muriicola sp.
GGAATGGGAAGTCTCCTTATGTTCCTTATTGCCTTAAGCTTTCATTTTGAACGAAACATTGTGATCGCCATTAGTTTTATACTCTTTTTCTCTGGGGTGGTTGCCACCGCAAGACTTTTCCTAAAAGCACATTCTAGAGCGGAGTTACTTATTGGTTTTTTGGTAGGGATGATGTCTCAGCTATTAACCATTAAATTCTGGCTTTAACTATAATTGGAGGACTTCCGCCTATAGTATATAAAAAATAAGTCCAACTCGCAGTGGCGTAAAGTTAAGATCCTGGCCAGTATCCTCTAGCGTTAATCCATTTTTAAATAGATTATTAAGAGCATAGTAGACATGGATATTAAAGGTATTATATCCAAAATTGGCCATTAGTCCGTATCTGAATTTTTCAACATCCGTTACATAAAACGAATCCTTTCCTATATCCGTAACCAGTTTAGACCTGTTACCAAAGGCATATCCTAATTTGGCACCCAGATAAAGGCGCCAAAATTTATATTCTGTAGGGGTAGAATTACGAAATCTGATTTCAATAGGGATCTCTATTAAATGGGTTTCCAGTTTGTTGCGTTTCGCACCCAGATCACTTTCCAGGATACTGTATTGAAAATCATTACCGAATTCTACTATTTTTAAATTTGTATAATAAGAGTTTACTGCATACCCCAATCCCAATCCTATTGCAAAGGTCCTGGCAGCATTTAGTGGCAAGTCCTTTATAAATCCAAATTGCAGACCGTAGGACAAGTTCTGTTGCCTGATCCCTTCAGGTTTATTGAGTATAAAGTTGTAAGTAAGGCCCACATAAAACTGGTCTTCCAGATAGTTAAAATCTACCTCTTTAACTTCTTCCTGAGCATTTATAGGCCCATTTAAAAAGAAAAGCACTATGACAATTTTAATGGCATATCTCATATTTTTAAAGGTAGGATATTTGACTAAAAAGCAATAAAAAAAACGCCTCAAAAAATTGAAGCGTTTCCTAACTAAATTTAATGAGTTTTCCTACTATTGAACGTTCCTAAAGGCATCCCCTTCGTAGGTAGTGTAATTTATTTTTAACGCATTCACTTTTCTTAATTCCAGTTTAATATCTGCAATTAATCCCATATTGGCATTCTTATCTACCTTTAGGGCTGTAGTTAACACGTTTTGTAATTCCTGCGGCTTCTTAGCTCTTTCAGCAAGTATAAAATCGCCAACTTCACTAACCTGCGCAAACTTATCATTTAATTGAATTCTTGGTTCTGTACCAAAAACTTTTTGATAGTCTCTGGTGGGTGTACCAATATAGATATATAAAACCCTATCCTTTTTTTCCAATTTTTTTACCTCGGATGCATTTGGCAGTACATTCTCTACCATCAGTGAACTGTCTTTCATTACGGTTACTGTCATAAAGAAGAACAATAACATAAAGACGATATCTGGCAACGAAGCAGTATTTACCGGAGGTAATTCTGAACCTTTTTTCTTAGTGAATTTAGACATAATGTGCTGTTTCTAAGGTGTATTATTTAGAAGATGACGTTTCAGCCTCTGATAATTTCTGCGGGAAGAGTTCCTGAATTTTCTGAACCTTTTCCTTCAGGTCATCCCGAATACTAGAGGCAGTTTCCGGATTTAAATACTGTGCTTCCATATCCGTAAAATTTTTCCCGTAAAGGCGTTGCGCCTCTCTGTTCCTAAGCTCGTTATAGGCACCTACCAGTTCGTTCTGAACGGTTATATAGGTAGCGTATTTCGTTTCCCTGTCGTTCTTTAAGGAAATGATCGCCTTGCTTGGGTTGTCAGAAGATGCTGCATCTTTTCTGCCTTTGCAATAATTACAGGTCCCATCTCCACCATTGTCTAAAAAGGCCATGGCCTTTTTACGAAGATCTTTTAGATTGGTCAGTTCTTCTTCTACGAGCAATTGACCGCTCTTGTTGATGTTCACAGTAAAGATATTCTTCTGTTTAATTACAACATCGATATCCTCTGGTGGATCTATTGGTGGCAACATCCTGTCTAGACCTGCATCTGTTTCAATGGTAGTAGTTACCAGGAAAAAGATTAGCAATAGAAAGGCAATATCTGCCATAGAGCCGGCATTTACTTCTGGTGGTCCTCCTCTTCTAGACATACTGTTTAATTTATTTGTTAGTCATCTTTTTAACTCCTCCTATAAGCATTGCACCAATGGCAATAGCTACCAGGAAAAAGAACAAATTGAGTCCTGTTCCTATCCTTTTCACGGTTGTTTCTGTAGTGGCGATCCCTCTGTTTGCCATCTCATCCAGATTTACATCTGTACCTGAAGCTAACAGGTAGGAGAAAACCAGCACAACCAAAAACGATCCCAGAACGATCAACGTTTTCTTTAAGCTCTGAGGATTGGTAAACAGGTTCATCAGGGTAAATACCAAACTTACTGCTACCGCTATTCCTAAAAGAATAAAGGTAATAGTGAACATGCCACTTATAGCAGCGCTCTCTGCCGCTTCTCCTGCCGGCACTTCAGAGCCAGGCAGAAAATACCAGAGCACAGCGGATATAAGACCCAATACAACTAAGGCTATTTTTACAATTTTATTCATAATATTTTGCTTTTAGGATCTTATTATTTTTTGTGGTCTACCAACATATCGATCAAAGTGATCGAAGAGTCTTCCATGTCATTTACTATACTATCAATCTTAGCGATGATATAGTTATAGAAAACTTGAAGGATGATAGCCGTAATAAGACCAAAAACCGTTGTTAATAATGCCACCTGAATATCACCTGCGATCAAAGAGGCACTTAGGTTACCTACCGCACTAATTTTCTGGAAGGCCTGGATCATACCAATTACCGTTCCCATGAATCCAAGCATAGGAGCAATTGCGATAAAGAGTGTTAACCAAGATACGTTTTTCTCTAACTGTCCCATTTGAACACCTCCGTAGGCTACAACCGCTTTCTCAGCAGATTCTACACCTTCCCCGGCTCTGTCCAATCCTTGATAATAGATAGATGCCACAGGGCCTTTGGTATTTCGGCAAACTTCTTTAGCAGCTTCAATACCTCCAGAGGCCAAAGCATCTTCCACTTGTTGCTTTAACTTACTAGTATTGGTGCTGGCCATGTTTAAATAAATGATTCTTTCAATAGCCACTGCAAGACCCAAGATCAAACATAGAAGTACAATTCCCATAAAGCCTGCACCCCCTTGGATGAATTGTTCTTTTAAAACTTGAGTAAAACCTTTCTCAGCATCTGCTGCCATTTCTTCCGCTGGAGAGTCCTGTATCGTCATAACAGCCGTAGAAACTGTAGCAGACAGATTAGAAACCATTGCATTCGCTTTTGCGCTTACCGTATTTGTGCTTAGGACAAATAGCCCGGTCATAACCAGGATCGAGAATAATCTTTTCATTTTGTTCA
Organism: Muriicola sp.; assembly: GCF_049669965.1. Classification (NCBI taxonomy): domain Bacteria; kingdom Pseudomonadati; phylum Bacteroidota; class Flavobacteriia; order Flavobacteriales; family Flavobacteriaceae; genus Muriicola; species Muriicola sp. The sequence continues at coordinate 3,415 of NZ_JBATLB010000212.1, forward strand.
ACTTAAATTTAGTTAGTTAATAAGGTTAAAGATATAAAAAATATACAATTAAAAATTAAAAGTTTTGCCGTATGGGCCATATAAACAACCCATAATTGCCAACTTGACAAATATAACTGGAAAAATTAGAATTCCTAATTTTTGTGCCAAGCTGTTTGGAAAAACCTTCAACATTTGCAGAGAGGAAGGGATTCGAACCCTCGATACACTTTTGGTGTATACACACTTTCCAGGCGTGCGCCTTCGACCACTCGGCCACCTCTCTAAAACCCTTTTTTAAAGGGCGGGTAAGAAACAAAAAAAAACTTAGTTACTAAAATTTTGAGGAGTTAATTTTAGGTCATTTCACCGCGTAATGAGGTTTCGAAAATTGTCCCGAACGACTTTCCTGAAACCTGGCTCCCCAGGAGATACATAAGTTTGGTGATGGCTGCTTCGGTAGTAATGTCTCTTCCGTTGATCAGGGACATACGCTCTAACTCCCTGCTGGTCTCGTAACGCCCCATGATAACACTGCCTCCTGAACATTGAGTAACGTTCACAATATACAGTCCTTTCTCTATGGCTTTCTTCAGATCGGATAGCAACCAGGCATCTGTGGGTGCATTCCCTGCTCCGTAGGTTTCCAGTACCAGTGCTTTTAGTCCGGGAATATTTAATACACCCGTAAGCAGTTCCCTGTTAAGTCCTGGAAATAATTTTAGGATTGCTACCCGGTCATCTAAAGCGGTGTGCACTTTTAACGGCTTGTTTTTGACAGGCCTCCATAGATTTTCGTGATACACCTTAAGGTGTACCCCGGATTCTGCCAGGATTGGGTAATTTAAGGAAGCAAAGGCCTCAAATTGCTCTGCATTTATCTTGGTGGTTCTATTGGCCCTGAATAGTTTGTTTTCAAAATAAAGACCTACTTCCCGGATAACAGACTGTCCTTTCTCTTTAAGTGCCGCGATCTGAATGGAGGTTATGAGGTTTTCTTTGGCATCGGTTCGCAAATCCCCGATAGGCAGTTGAGAGCCGGTGAAAATTACTGGTTTTGCAAGGTTTTCGAGCAAATAACTAAGGGCAGAAGAGGAATAACTCATTGTATCGCTCCCGTGCAAGATCACAAATCCATCATAGGCCGCATAGTTCTTTTCTATTAAGGTGGCCATAGAGACCCAATGAGTTGGGTTCATATTGGAGGAATCAATCGGTTTTTTAAAGGAAACGCTGTCTATGGCGCAGTCTAGTTGCCCTAACTCAGGAATATTGTCTACTACTTTCTTAAAATCGAAGGCTTTTAAAACACCAGATTGATATTCCTTCACCATTCCTATGGTGCCGCCTGTGTAGATGAGCAAGATCTTGCTTTGCTTATTTCTCAATGATGTAAACTTTAATTTCTAAACCCCTCTCTATGATCTCCCTCAGATCCCAAATACCTTTGCAGCGTTCGCCGTAGTAATCCTGGCAATCTCTTCTGCAGGCAGTTGGTAAATATCCGAAAGTTTATTTAATACCTCCATAAGATAGACCGGTTCATTTCGTTTCCCACGGTAGGGCACTGGTGATAAATACGGTGCATCGGTCTCTATTACGATATGTTCCGGAGAGATCTTATTCAGGAAGGTATCTATTTTCCCATTTTTAAAGGTCACCACTCCTCCAATTCCCAATTTCATATTCAGATCTATTGCCTTTTTAGCCTGTTCTATGGAACCGGTAAAACAGTGAAATATTCCATATACCTTACTGTCCTTTTCATCTTCCAGTACTTCAAAGATCTCATCAAAAGAATCGCGACAATGGATAACTATAGGCAGGCTGTACTGCCTGGCTAGCGCGATTTGTTTTTTAAACGCATCTTGTTGTTGCTTCAAATAGGTCTTGTCCCAGTAAAGATCGATCCCAATTTCACCTATCGCATAAAACGCCCTTTGTTGAAGCATGGCTTCCACGTGTGCTAATTCCTCGAGATAATTATCCTTTACATGCGTTGGGTGCAGCCCCATCATCAAAAACACATTCTCCGGAAATTCCTTTTCCAAAGAAAGCATAGCCGCCGTATAGCTCGAATCTATGGCTGGGATAAAAAAGCGTTCTATTCCCAGGTCAATCCCTTTCTTGATCACCAGTTCCCGGTCCTCATCAAAAGCCTCACTGTATAGATGTGTATGTGTATCTGTTATAAGCATGGAACAAAAATAGGATTATCTTTATCAAAATTCAGCCAGATGGGGTCACTAAAAAAGTATTTAAAAAAGAAAAAATATATTGCCATCCCCTTAACACTTACGGCTACGCAACACCTGGAAGTAAATGCCAGTATCAATGGTGTAAGTGGCCGATTTATATTGGACACCGGGGCTTCCAATTCATGCGTGGGCCTCGATAAAATTGCGAATTTTCATCTGGTTTCAAAGGAATCCGAGGTGAAAGCCGCAGGGGCGGGGGCCAGTAATATGGAAACCCAGCTTTCAACTAAAAATGCCCTTACTCTTGGTGATTGGAAGCAAAAGAAACTAAAGATCATTCTCTTTAACCTGGAACATATAAACGAAGCCCTAACCTCGCATGAAGCCCTCCCCGTAGATGGGATCATAGGTGCTGATGTGTTGCAAAAAGGAAAAGCTGTAATAGATTACAGAACCACAACTCTTTATCTTAAAAAGAAGAAATAATCCTTATTAGAAGGCTATAATTCCAACGCCTTTTCGACATTTCCATCCATAAGATGTTCCACAGGATTCTCCAGGGCCTCTTTTACTGCTACCAAAAAGCTAACAGACTCCTTTCCATCAATGATCCTGTGGTCATAAGAAAGTGCCAAATACATAATGGGCGCTATGGCCACAACACCATCCTTTACAACAGGCCTTTCCACAATATTATGCATCCCCAATATTCCGCTTTGAGGCGGATTAATGATTGGCGTAGACAGCATGGACCCAAATACCCCTCCATTGGAAATTGTAAAGGTACCTCCGGTCATTTCATCAACCGTAATCTGGCCTTCACGGGCTCTTATAGCCAGGCGTTTTACTTCGGCCTCTATGCCTCTGAAGGTGAGGTTCTCAGCATTTCTGATAATAGGGACCATTAATCCTTTGGGGCCTGAGACCGCTATACTGATGTCACAGAAGTCATACGTGATCATATCTTTCCCATCGATCATTGAATTTACGGCAGGGAAAAGTTGTAATGCGCGTATCACGGCCTTTGTAAAGAAAGACATAAAGCCGAGGCTTACGTCGTGCTTTTCCTTAAAAGTCTCTTTGTAGCTACTCCTCAATTCAAAAATAGCAGACATGTCTACCTCGTTAAAAGTGGTAAGCATAGCCGTTTCATTCTTTGCAGCTACCAGGCGTTCTGCCACTTTACGACGCAGCATGGAAAGTTTTGTTCTTGTTTCACCTCTTTTCCCTCCTGTTGGTGATCCCATGGATGGCACTGCATTCATTGCATCTTCCTTGGTGATACGTCCATCCCTACCGGTACCCTTTACGGCCGAAGCAGCGATTTCTTTTTCTTCCAAAATCTTGCGGGCCGCAGGAGAAGGAGAACCACTGGCATAGGTTTTGGCAGTCTCTGTTGGCTTGGTATCTGTTGCCGGGGCTGTTTTCTTTTCGGAGGTAGGTGCTGTGGCAGTTTCCTTAGCTGCTGAAGATTTTACTTTATCATCCCCTGCCGGCCTGGACGCACTTGTGTCTATAAGGCAAACTACTTCCCCTACGCCAACAGCATCGCCTTCTTCGGCCTTAAGGGTAATAATACCACTTTCTTCCGCAGGTAATTCCAGGGTAGCCTTATCCGAATCTACTTCGGCAATGGCCTGGTCTTTTTCCACATAATCTCCATCCGCGACCAACCATTGTGCGATCTCTACTTCGGTAATGGATTCTCCTGGAGAGGGAACTTTCATTTCTAATATCATGTGTTCTACTTTTTGTAATGTATTGGTTACTCCAAATTTCTAATAAAATCTTCTTTTACTGGAAGATAATCAGTTTTTATTTCTCCATTGACCGTTATCTGATCAAAAAAGAGTTTTGCACCTGTTGCTTCCTCCATATCTACAGTATTCTGCAAGCTGAGATGCAAATGTGGTTCGGTTGTATTGCCAGAATTTCCGCAAAGGGCCAACGTATCTCCCTGACTTACTTCCTGCCCCTCTTCTACCAGAATTGAGCCCTGCATTAAATGAGCAAAAAGTATGTATTCGTCTAAATCGGTTTGTAATACTATGGTATTGCCGGTTATTTGTGCTGTATTCACAGTTCCCGGCACATTATCTGGCACACCGTCTATCACCTCCACCACCCTTGCATTACAGGGAGCTAATATTTTTTTTCCAAAAACAAAATAATTTTCATTGATCTGCGGATCTCCCACAAAGGAGCTGCCATCCTTCACCATAAGAAGATCATAGGCATATTGTTGCGATATCTCTGCAACATG
>NZ_JBATLB010000213.1:0-1622 GCF_049669965.1 Muriicola sp.
CTGGTACATGGAGTGTATCTACCAAGCTAGAAAAAGCGATCTCATTTCTCGATGGATTAAAAACTGTTGCAGGCAATAATGTCAAAATTTTACATGCTAGAGGCAGTAATTTGGACTATAACCTGGAGTTTGAAAGAAGAACTACAATGTTTGGCAGAGAAATTCCAAGAGATGGCAGAACAGACAAACAATTACTTGAAGAAGCTTTAAAAATTGCCTATAAATCTGATGTTATTTTGGCAGCTATAGGTGAATCCTCAGAAATGAGTGGAGAAAGCAGTAGCCGAACGAATATTAACATCCCTCAAGTACAAAAAGATCTTTTAAATGAATTGCTTAACACAGGTAAACCTGTAGTTCTGGTACTTTTCAACGGAAGACCAGTGACTATAAAACAAGAAAGTGAACAAGTTCCTGCTATTCTTGATGTTTGGTTTCCGGGTAGTGAGGCAGGTTTAGCCATTTCTGATGTGTTATTTGGAGATGTAAATCCATCAGGGAAGCTAACAGCCACGTTTCCACAAAACGTTGGTCAAATTCCAATCTTTTATAATTATAAAAATACTGGCAGACCTCTGGACAACAAGGAAGGGAAATTTAGAAAATTTCTAACCAATTATTTAGATGAAAGAAATGAGCCATTATACCCATTTGGATTTGGATTAAGTTATACCACTTTTGAATATGGTGATTTGCAGTTGAGTTCACAAGAAATGAATCGGGATGGATCAATTGAAGTCTCAGTTGAAGTTAACAACTCTGGAAACTATGATGGAAAAGAGGTTGTTCAATTGTATATTCGCGACCTTGTAGGTTCAGTTACAAGACCTGTAAGAGAATTAAAAGGCTTTCATAAAATAATGATTAAAAAAGGTGAAACGGAAACTGTTAGTTTTACAATAACGGCTGATGATTTAAAGTTTTATAACTACGATCTGGATTATGTGACGGAACCTGGAGAGTTTGAAATTGCTATATCAGGCAGTTCAGATTTTACATTTAAAGATAAATTTGCTCTTATTGATTAATAGCAACTTGATACCACATATAACACATAAGGCAAAAATTAATATTCTTATTCTGTTTTGTGTGGTTTTTTCTTCAGCAATATTTTCCCAACACATATTTATTAATTCTGGTTGGCAATTCTCTGAAGATAAAATCAATTGGGAAACCATCAACATTCCACATACCTGGAATGATAAAAACGCCTTTGATGACGAGAATGGATTAACTGTAAACCTGAAACCTTTTTAAGGCAAGCCTGTTATTAGTGGATTATTATTAGAAAAAATAGATTAACAATGAAGTTCTGCTCAAACCACAAGAATAATTACGAAGAAAAATGAAAAAGCAACTACTATTCGTCTTAATCATAGTTGTTTTTCTTTCCTGTAAATCAGAAAAAAAAGAAGAGATTACAACAATTAAAAGACCAAATATCATTTTCATAATGGCCGATGATCATGCTGCGCAAGCTATTAGTGCCTTCGGTCATCCAATTAGTAAATTGGCTCCAACACCTAATATTGACAGAATTGCAAATGAAGGAGTGATTTTCTATAATAATTTCTGTACCAACTCCATTTGCGGGCCAAGTAGAGCTGTTATTTTAACTGGAA
>NZ_JBATLB010000214.1:0-30932 GCF_049669965.1 Muriicola sp.
GGAATAGGCTCGGAATTTATGCCTTCTCTGGACGAAGGCAGCTATTTGCTGATGCCCACTTCTATGCCTCATTCCGGGATAGAATATAACCGCAAAGTGGTTGGGCAGATCGATATGTTAGTAGGTAATATTCCAGAGGTAGATATGGTAGTTGGGAAATTAGGACGGGTAGAATCGGCTCTGGATCCCGCACCGATCTCTATGTACGAGAATATCATCAATTACAAACCAGAATTTATCCTGGATGAAGATGGAAAAAGGGTACGGTTTAAAGTAGACAGCAAGGATCGGTTCATTACCCTTCGTAAAGACACCCTAAGCAATAAGGAAGCCCTGGAAGCCGGTATCTCTGAGGAGGATCTGATTAAGGACGAAGATGGAGAGTTTTACAGAAACTGGAGACCTCATATCAAATCCCCGGATGATATTTGGAATGAGATCGTAGGCGTGACGAAGATACCAGGGGTTACTTCCGCCCCAAAATTGCAGCCCATTGAAACGCGTCTTGTTATGTTACAAACAGGGATGCGCGCCCCCATGGGCATTAAGGTTTATGGCCCTAATCTAAAGGCTATAGAAGATTTTGGGATGCAATTGGAAGCGATACTCAAAGAAGTACCCTCGGTAAAAACGGAAGCGGTTTTTGCAGATCGGATTGTGGGAAAACCATATCTGCATTTAAACATCAATAGGGAGGAAATTTCCCGTTACGGACTAAATATAGAGGACGTACAACAAAGTATAGAAACGGCGATAGGGGGCATGCAAAGAACCTCTACCGTAGAAGGAAGGGAGCGTTTCCCGGTTCGTGTCAGATATCCACGAGAGCTTAGGGACGATCCTGAAGCACTGAAGAAAATATTGATCCCTACTCCTGTTGGGGCACAAATTCCGCTTTCTCAGGTAGTAGATTTCGAATACGTAAAAGGTCCTCAGGCCATCAAAAGTGAAAACACCTTTTTGGTTGGCTATGTGCTTTTCGATAAGCGGGATGGTTTTGCAGAAGTTACAGTAGTGGAGGACGCACAGAAACTTATTCAAGAAAGAATAGATGCCGGAGATTTAACGGTCCCTGCGGGAATCAGCTACAAGTTTTCCGGAAGCTATGAAAATCAGATAAGAGCCGCAAAAAGATTATCGATTGTGATTCCTATAAGTTTACTCGTCATCTTCTTGCTACTGTTCTTTCAATTTAAGACCGTAATTGCTTCCTCTATTCACTTTTCTGGAGTATTTGTGGCGTTTGCCGGCGGATTTATCATGTTGTGGCTCTACGGGCAAGACTGGTTCCTGAATTTTTCCGTCTCCGGGGTGAACATGCGCGACCTCTTCCAGATGCACACTATTAATTTGAGTGTAGCCGTTTGGGTAGGTTTTATTGCCCTTTTTGGAATCGCTACAGATGATGGAGTGATCATGGGCACCTATATACATCAGGTTTTTGAAGAAAAGAACCCTCAAACCATTCCCGGGGTACGGGCAGCGGTTTTGGAGGCCGGGAAGAAAAGGGTTCGCCCGGCGATGATGACTGCTGCAGTTGCCATTATAGCCCTCTTACCGGTACTTACCTCTACCGGAAAAGGTGCAGATATAATGATCCCAATGGCCATACCAACCTTTGGGGGAATGGCCATACAGATTATGACCATGTTTGTGGTGCCTGTCCTTCAATCCTTTTGGAGGGAAACGGTTATCAATAATCAGAACAAAAAAATTAGCACAAAATGAAAAGAGTACTCACCATATGCATCGTATTGATCGGCATGGGGATGCAGGCACAGACACTGGAAGAATATTTTAAAATAGCAGCCGACAATAACCCTGGCCTTCTTTCACAACACAGAGAATTTGAGGCTGCTTTGCAAAAAGTACCTCAGGTAAGCTCTTTGCCAGACCCGTCACTTTCTGTAAGTGCTTTTGGACAAATGGTGGAAACAAGAGTTGGGCCTCAGCAAGCGCGCTTTTCACTCTCACAAATGTTCCCGTGGTTTGGCACTTTAAAGGCTCAGGGGGATGCCGCCACTCTAATGGCAGAGTCGAGATACCAATCATTTTTAGATGCCAGGAACAAACTTTATTTTGAAGTAGCTTCAGCCTATTTTCCACTACAGGAGCTTAAGGAGTTAAAGGATATAGAAACACAGAATATTTCTATACTGGAAGCTTATAAGACCATTTCGAATTCTAAGTTTAAAAATGGAAATGGGACCTTGGCCGATGTATTGCGAGTTGATATTATGCTAAAAGAGGCAAAGACGAATTTGCAAATCCTTGCTTTGAAGGAAAAGCCTTTGCTTGTAAAATTCAACTCATTATTGAACAGGAGTGAAATAACGCCCGTGGTCCTCTCGGATGCAGATGTAATAAGTCCTTTGTCTGCAGATTTCCTGAAAGATTCACTGGCCTCCAACCATCCATTACTGAATGCCTTAGAATTAAAGATAAAAGCCGGCGAGGCCTCCGAACAAGCAGCACAAAAACAAGGACTGCCAAATTTAGGGATCGGATTAGATTATATTATGGTAGGAGATCGCACAGATCTTGCACCCGGAGCCAGTGCACCTCCGGATAATGGAAAAGATGCAATTATGCCCATGGTAACTGTAAGTCTTCCCATCTTCAGGAGTAAGTACAAAGCTGCGGTCAAAGAGGCGCAACTAATGCAGGAGAGTTATTCCTTTCAGAAAGCGGAAATTGTTAATTCCCTTAAATCGGAATATGAAATGGCCATATACGATATTAGGCAAAAAACCGAGATGATCTCGTTGTTTGAACAACAAAAAGAAGAAGCCGGACAAGTCCTCAATCTTTTGATCATGGCCTACGGAAATTCGGGGACGGATTTTGAGGAAGTGCTTAGGATGCAGCAACAATTGCTTACCTATGATAGACTGCGAATAACTACACTAACTCAATATAGGATCGCAAAGGCAAAACTGGAATACATCACAGCAAAAAGATTTTAAGATGAAAAAGGAAACAAAAAAGTTAATCGGAATAGCTGCTTTAACTCTATTTATTGGGCTATTGCTAGGGGGGCTGTTTTTTGGAGGTTCAAAGAACAGCAATACTGATGAACACCTGCACAATGGGGAGATGGTTAAAGGGACCATCTGGACCTGTTCTATGCATCCACAGATTAGGCAAGGTGAACCAGGCAACTGCCCTATATGTGGGATGGAACTGATTCCTTTGGCTGATGATACAGATGCGGACCTGGACCCGGCTGCTATCAGCATGTCCCAAACTGCCATGCAGATCGCGAATGTTTCTACTGAAATAGTAGGAACCTCAAAACCTGTAAAATTATTGAGTATGAATGGAAAGGTGCAGGCCGATGAACGATTGGTCTATTCACAGTCATCTCACGTCCCCGGGCGAATTGAAAGACTGTCTGTTAATTTTACCGGGGAATATGTAAATAAGGGCCAGATACTGGCAACTATCTATTCTCCGGAGCTGGTTAATGCACAAGAGGAACTATTTGAAGCGCGAAAAATTGCCGATGTCCAACCGTTGTTTTTTAATTCATCAAAGGAAAAACTCAAGAACTGGAAGCTTTCTGATAAACAAATAGCGCAAATATTAGAATCGGGGAAAATTCGGGAAGAACTCCCTATTCTGGCCGATATATCTGGCTATGTAACCGAGAAGAAGGTAAATCTTGGCGATTATGTAAACAAAGGTCAGGTGATTTATCAAATTGCCAATCTAAACAGTGTATGGATCTTGTTTGATGTGTATGAATCGGATATGGCCTGGATTAAAAAGGGAGATGAGGTTAGATTTTCGTTACAGTCTTTACCGGGAGAAGAATTTCTCGGTAAAATATCCTACATAGATCCGGTGATCGATCCTATGTCTCGGGTAGCAAAGGCCAGGGTAGAGGTAAGTAATAAGGACCTAAAACTAAAGCCCGAAATGTTTGTCTCCGGAACGGTGGAAGCTAAACTACCCATAAAATCGGATGCCATCGTTGTACCAAAGTCGGCAGTCATGTGGACTGGGGAGCGCTCGGTGGTGTATGTAAAAAATCCGTTGTCCAAGGGGGTTAGTTTTGTGATGCGCAACGTAACCCTGGGTCCTGCTCTTGGAAATGGATTTGTGATCAATGAAGGCCTAGCGGCCGGGGAGGAAATAGCGGTTAATGGCACATTCAGCATAGATGCTGCTGCCCAGTTGGCTGGTAAACCCAGTATGATGAATCCGGAAGGAGGGCCCGCAATGACAGGTCACAATCATGGTAGTACTTCCACGTCTAGCTCTATGGATCCTTCCACCAAGACGGGTGATAAAAGTCTTGTGGTAGATCAAAAGACAAAAGATGCATTAATTCCCATTTATACGGAATATCTGTCTATGAAAGATGCCTTGGTAAATGATGAACTGGCAAGTGCAAAATTGTATGCAACCAAATTAATTACAGCTGTTAAAAAGGTTAATATGTCATTATTTAAGGGAGATTCTCATGAAATTTGGATGACACAGAGCGGGGACATAAAGAATGCCTTGCAGCATGCAGAGCATTTTAATACCCTGGAGGAGATCCGGAAAGCTTTTCAAACAATATCAGATAGAATGATAGCTTTGGAAAAGGCCTTTAAACCTAACAAAGAGACCCTCTTTGTACTGCATTGTCCTATGGCCAATAACAATATGGGGGCAGATTGGATAAGCACCTCTAAAGACATCAAAAACCCGTACTACGGGCAGTCCATGTTAACTTGTGGAAAAGTAACCGAAGAATTGAAGTAAATGCATCCTTGCATACTTAAAAAAAGAAAAATTAACCCTAACACATAAACTATCAAAAATACATCCTATGAAAACAGCCAACGTCCTACAACTTGTTTCTTTAAGTTTAGTATTCTTCGTCCTTTCATGCAAGGATAAAGCTCCTTCAGGAACTGAAAACGGCAACAACCCTGAATCTATAAATACAGTTGCACTGGCGGGAACTAATCTTGCTTTTGCCAATAATGAAGCTACATTTGTTTTTGAAAAATACATCTTACTTGGTAATGCGCTGACCAAATCTGATATGGAGAGCGCAAGGCAAGCTGCTGAGGATCTGGCTTCCTTATCCGGAGATACTTCTTCAGGAAATTATAAGGAAATTGCAGCTTTGATTGGGACTTCCAATGATCTTGAATCTCAGCGCACCCTATTCTCGGAATTATCAATGGTCTTGGAGCCTATGATCAAAAATCAATTGGCCAAAGGCAAGGTTTACAAGCAGTTTTGCCCCATGGCCTTTAATAATGATGGAGCCTATTGGTTTTCTGAAGAAACTGAGATCAATAATCCTTATTTTGTGTCAAAAATGCTACGCTGCGGCAGCGTTACTGAAACCTTTGAAAATTAAGAGATGAAACACGACTATCACATTCACGGAATGACTTGTAATGGTTGCAGAAGCCATGTAGAAGAAATACTAACAAAGGTGGAAGGGGTGGATTCGGTTACAGTTGACCTTGTAAAAGCGAGTGCGTCCATTGAAATGCAAAAGCATGTTCCCATTGAAACTTTTCAACAAGCTCTGGAAAAGGATGGGGACAGATACAGTATCCATGAACATGGAATGCATCCCGGGCCTAAGAAGAAAGTGAAGGATGCCAAGTCAAAGGGAACAGGGACCTTTTATTGTCCTATGCATTGTGAAGGAGAAAAGACCTATGACGCTTCCGGTGACTGTCCGGTTTGCGGGATGGACCTTATAGAACAACAAACCACTGCATCGAATAGGGATACTCAGTATACCTGTCCGATGCATCCGGAAATAATACGGGACCAAGCCGGAAGCTGTCCAATTTGCGGGATGGATCTGCTGCCTATGGAACCCGATCTTTCGGCAGAAGAGAAGAACTATAAAAAGCTGCTAAAAAAATTCTGGATCTCCATAGTATTTACACTGCCCATTTTCTTAATCGCTATGTCGGAGATGATCCACAATAATCCCCTGTACGATCTTTTGACCCAAAAAGGGTGGAACTGGATACAGTTTGCCCTATCCCTTCCTGTTGTCTTCTACACTACATGGATGTTTTTTGAACGGGCCTATCGCAGTATCAGAACTATGAATCTGAATATGTTTACCCTCATTGGCATTGGCGCTGGGGTGGCGTGGCTATTTAGTGTGTTTGGAATGTTTTTTCCTGATTTCTTTCCCGCTCAGTTTAAGACGGAAAATGGAAGTGTTCATGTTTATTTTGAGGCGGCCACAGTGATTTTAACCCTTGTTCTTATGGGGCAGGTGCTAGAAGCCAGGGCCCACAGCAAGACAAATTCTGCCGTAAAGGAATTATTGAAACTGGCGCCAAACAAGGCGATTCGGGTCCGGGACGGAAAAGAAGAAGAAGTTGGTATAGACGACATTGAATTGGGTGATATTCTGAGGGTAAAACCTGGCTCTAAGATACCGGTGGATGGCGTCATAACCGAAGGCAATTCTTCCCTTGACGAATCCATGATGACCGGAGAACCCAATCCCGTTAGTAAAGCGAAAGGGGATACGGTAACAAGCGGGACCATCAATGGCAATCAATCATTTTTAATGAAGGCCGAAAAAATTGGTTCGGATACCTTGCTTTCTCAGATCATCCATATGGTCAATGAGGCCAGCAGGAGTAAAGCTCCCATCCAAAATCTTGCGGATAAGGTCTCTGGTTACTTTGTTCCGATAGTTGTATTAATAGCCATCATCACCTATGTGGTTTGGGCGGTTTGGGGCCCGGAACCCTCCTATGTATACGCCCTTGTCAATGCCATAGCGGTTCTTATTATTGCTTGTCCATGTGCCCTGGGCCTGGCCACGCCCATGTCAGTAATGGTGGGTGTTGGAAAGGGAGCTCAGAATGGTATTCTAATAAAAAATGCAGAGGCCCTTGAAAAAATGAATAAGGTAAATACCCTGATCGTGGATAAAACAGGCACCATCACAGAGGGTAAACCTTCTGTTGAGACCATTGGTACCGCAGGCGAACTTAATTCAGAAAATGAAGTACTGCAATATACTGTCTCCATCAATCAACATAGCGAACACCCGCTGGCGCAGGCAACCGTTCAATACGGGAAAGAAAAGGGGGTAGATGTACTTAAAACGGGCAAATTTAATGCGGTCACAGGGAAAGGAGTAGAGGGAGAGGTAGCTGGAAAAAAAGTGGCTCTCGGCAATGAGAAAATGATGGAGCAAAGTGGCGCTACCATCACTCCCCAAATTCGTGAAAAGACAAAAAAGTATCAGGAACAGGGGAAAACTGTTTCTTATTTATCCATAGACGCACAACTGGTTGGATTTGTGGTCATTGGGGATAAGATAAAGGAAACGAGCAAGCGTGCCATTGGCCTTTTACAAGACAAGGGAATTAAGGTGATCATGCTTACGGGAGACAATAATACTACGGCAAAAGCCGTCGCAAAACAACTTAATTTGGCCGATTTTAAAGCGGGGATGCTTCCGGAAGACAAACTTAGAGAAGTTGAAAAACTTCAAAGAAATGGACGAGTAGTGGCCATGGCAGGAGATGGCATCAATGATGCCCCGGCCCTGGCGAAAAGTGACGTGGGCATCGCCATGGGCACCGGTACGGATGTGGCCATAGAAAGTGCGGCCATAACCCTGATTAAAGGAGATCTATATGGTATTGTAAAGGCGAGAAACTTAAGCCATAAAGTAGTGAGCAACATAAAACAGAACCTATTCTTTGCCCTGGTTTATAATACCCTGGGCGTACCTATAGCAGCAGGGGTGTTGTTTCCGGTTTTTGGGATATTGCTCTCTCCAATGATCGCAGCAGCGGCCATGAGTTTCAGTTCGGTTTCTGTCATTACAAATGCACTTCGCCTTAGAAGTATTTCCCTTGGCTAGATCATATTTCTTATTTTTGAATGAACCCGCTGTAAATAGAATAGACTTTAGATGAAACTTATCACCTGGAACGTTAATGGTCTACGGGCCATTGTTAAAAAGGACTTTTATAAAACCCTTGGGGAAATTAAGGCCGATATCGTCTGCCTTCAGGAAACCAAGGCACAGGTTGAGGAAGTAGAAAAGGCTCTCGAACCCCTCGATTCTTATAAGATACTGAGTAACTCCGCAGAGAAAAAAGGATATTCGGGAACTGCTATCCTTTGCAGGACTGTTCCAAAAGGAACAACAAGGGATATGGGGATAGAGGAACATGATGCAGAAGGGCGAATCCTTTGTGCAGAATATCCGGAATTTTATTTGATCAATGTATATGTCCCAAATTCGGGACAGCAATTGGATAGGCTCAATTACCGAAAAGGATGGGACGCCGATTTTCTAAAGTACATCAAGAAAAAAGAAGAGACAAAACCCGTGATTGTCTGTGGCGATTTTAATGTGGCACACCAACCTATTGATCTGAAGAACGACAAATCTAATTACAACAAAACTGCCGGCTATACCCAGGTTGAAATAGACGGCATGGATGCTTTCATAGAGGCCGGACTCGTTGACATTTACCGTAGATTGCACCCGGGAAAAGAGGCCTATACGTATTGGAGCTATCGCTTTAAGGCCAGGGAGCGCAATACAGGCTGGCGTTTAGATTATTTTCTGTTGAGTAGATCTTTGACAGACAAGGTAAAAAAGGTTGAGATCCTCAACGAATACTACGGCTCGGATCATTGTCCTGTATTGCTGGAAATAGCCATGTAGAAAGCCCTAATTTACATCACTGACGAGCCCGTAGAATACGCAAAAATTACCTACATTATGGGTCAAATCCGTTAGTCATGCAAAATCGAAGAACCTTCCTAAAAGATCTGGGGGTAGCCTCCTTAGCTACGGCCCTACCTCTTACGCAATTGAATGCAAAATCTGTGTCTACAACTCAAAATGAGGTCAACGTCGGCCTTATTGGGGTACGTGGCATGGGCTGGGCCAATCTTACTTCCTTTTTAAAAAACGCAGGTACCACCTGTGTAGCCCTTTGTGATGTTGATGCTCAATTATTACAAGAGCGTGCACAAGAGATAGAAACAAAGACAGGGAAAAGGCCCAAAACATTTTCAGATCACAGAGAGTTCTTAAGATTAAAGTCGCTACAGGCAGTGATCATCGGTACACCAGATCATTGGCATTGTATTCAAATGACCGATGCCTGCGCAGCCGGGAAAGACGTCTATGTGGAAAAACCAATTGCCAATAGTATTGAGGAAGCCAATCTAATGGTAGAAGCCGCCAGGAAGTATAACTGCGTAGTACAGGTAGGACAATGGCAACGCAGTGACCCACACTGGATTGAGGCCTTGGCCTATCTTAAAACAGGAGTTCTGGGTAGGATAAGACAAGTAAAAGCCTGGGCCGATGTGAACTATGGGAAAGGATTTGAGGTAGTACCAGATAGCAACCCACCTGCCGGAGTAGACTACGATAGATGGTTAGGACCTGCTCCTAAAAGACCTTTTAATCAAAACAGGTTTCATGGATCTTTCAGATACTTCTGGGATTATGCCGGTGGACTAATGACAGACTGGGGTGTTCATATGCTGGATATGGTGTTGGCCGGGATGGGAGCCTCAAATCCCAAATCGGTAATGGCCATCGGAGGAAAGTTGGCTTTTCCCAATAATGCGGCAGAAACCCCGGATACACTCACAACAGTTTATGATTTTGGTGATTTTAGTTTGGTTTGGGAACAATTTATGGCGATGGGTACTTCGCCCTATCTGGAGGAGTCTGGTGAGCCCGGAGTGGCTTTTATTGGAGAAAATGGGATCCTCGCTGTAAACAGGGCCAGTTGGAAAGTTCTTCCTTTCCAGGAGGAAGGGAAATATCTTATGGAAGCACTGCCTTCGAGAAAGAGCTATATCAACGGACTGGACCAGCATACCAGAAATTTTTTGGAATGTATTCAAAGTCGGCAAGACCCAAATTGCACTATAGAAATGGGCAGAAATGCAGCACTTGTGGCCCATTTGGGAAATATTGCTTACAGAACAGGGAAGAAATTAGAATGGGACGCAAATAAGGGGCAAATCAGCAATGAACCTGAAGCAAACACTTACTTGGCTCCAACCTACAGAACACCCTGGAAACTCTGGGAAGGATAGGTAATACAAATTGTAAAAAGATTACTATGTGTGTCAGACAGAGAATTCTTAAGCTTATCATCATCATCCTTACGTCTTTTTCGCTGGGAATAAGTTGTACGAGCAGCAGGGTAAGGACGGTCTCGGGTGAGGAGGACCCTGTTCCCATGAGGTCTATGACTGCCAATAAAGGGGAAGTAAGTATTTTAGACATGCTTCAGCGTGTTGCAGGGATCACTGTAAGGGGCAATGTTGTGCGTGTTTTTGGACCTAATTCTTTTTCGAATACTACAGATCCTTTGTTTCTGATCGACGGGGTTGCGTATAGCGGTGGTCTATCAGGTATTTTAAGCAGCATCAATCCGGAAAATGTCAAATCTATTGAAGTCTTTAAGACGCCGGCTGAATTGGGTTTATATGGAGCACGCGGGGCTAATGGAGTGATCAATATTATTTTAAAGTGAAGATCGGTCCGGAATCATAAGCCTTCGCACATCCAAAAAAATCATAGAAATATTTTGTAAAATGACGTAGGTCATAGGAAACTTTTTTAGCGGATGGTACCTTGCATCTTGTACCATTTGAACGGATTGTTTAACCTAAAAAATATGATCATGTCACTAACAAAATTTAAAAATCGAAAAAGACCTCTTACCAATCTGATTACTTCTGATTTCTTCGATATGGAGGATCTCTTTGACAATCGGCTATGGAATCGAGGCTTGGTAAATGAAGATTTTTGGAATGGTAGATCTGGTGAGCCTGCATTAAACATAAAGGAAACCGATCATTATTTTGAAATTGAGTTGGCTGCCCCCGGCTTTACCAAAAAAGACTTTGAAGTATCTATTGAGAATAGATATTTAACTATCAAAGCAGAGAAGGAGTTTACAGATGAAGAGAAAGAAGAGGAGTATACTCGCAAAGAATTTTCTTATAATTCCTTTACAAGAACCTTATTATTACCAGAAAATGTCTTGGAAGATGAAATTAAAGCTAAGTACAACGACGGTGTTTTAAGATTTAAGCTCACAAAAAAGGAAGAAGTAAAAAAATTAAAACCTAGAAAAGTGGAAATTGCATGATAGTATCCACTTGCTAAGCAGCCCTCCTGTCTTAATTGAATGCTTTATTTTTAAAAGAGCCCACAGGAGGGCTCTCTTTTTTAGGGGGAATAACTTTCGTTGACGCTAGGTCTTCATTGATTGGCACAGTTCTCTAATCTGTTTGATTCTTCCTTCGCTTTCGCGGCAATACTTCCTCCGGAAATGGGAATAGGATAGTTGAATTTTTCTCTGCGGCAATATTGGATAATGTTTGATACAGTCGGAGCTTTATTGCAGAAGGTGATTGGTCTATTTTTTTACCTGCCTTTAGAAGCATGTCTGCCGCCTGGTCTTCTGCCTGCGCTAAAATGATACGCGCCCTGCGTGAGCGTTCTGCCTCCGCCTGATTGGCCATCATCCTTCTCATATTTTCTGGCAATTGTATGTCTTTAATCTTTACATCAATGATCTCTATTCCCCATCGTTTAGTTTCTCCTTCCACAATGGTCTTGATGTTCTTACCCATTTCCTCCCGCTTAGATAGGATCGTATCTAACTCTACTTTTCCACAGACGTCTCTGAGCGCGGCCTGAGATAACTGAGTGATCGCAAAGGAGAACTCCTCCACCTCCAATACGGCCTTTTCAGGATCAGTAATTTGAAAAAACACTACTCCATCAATGCTGCAGGGTACGTTGTCTTCGGTCATCACTTCCTGAGAGATGATCTTTATAGTGATCACCCGGATATCCACCTTTTGAATTGTTTCAACCAATGGAATGATCCAACGTAAACCGGGCTGTAACGTATTTACATATTTCCCAAAACGAAATTTTAGGGCACGTTTGTATTCAAAAATGATCCGAACACCGCTTATTAAAAAGAGGATCATGATCAGAACGAAAAATAGAAGTGGATTCATAAGATTTGATTTTCAAGTTAGCAAAATATTTTCCTGTATGAGGTAAGTTAGCGTAACCTCTAAGATCTTTTAAGGTACAAAAAATAAGCACGCGTTGATCCCTACAAATTCCTTTTCTGGAAGCTGAGCAAGGGTATGGAAACCACAGACTTCATCTGTTTTACATTATCCTTGGGCCAAAAATTATTCATAATTCCGTGGTCTTCCCTCTCTAGCATAGCCAGCAGTGATGGGTTCTCATCTTCGATAAAGGATTGTAGGGAGGAATTAATGTCTTCTGCAAATTTTAATTCAAAATAAAGATGAGGATAGGTAACTTTATTTTCGAGCATCTCCTTAAACCAGGCCATTTGATCCTCCCCTGCATATTCCTTTTTGGTAGAAATATGAACGAGTCTTATACTGGCGTTGAAAGGTTCCGCTATGGCTACCAGCTTGCGGATGGCCAGAATATCCGATTCCTCAAAAGCCGTGGCGTACACAATCTTTTTTAAGGGAGTGGTTTCTGATTTTTCAGGAACCATTATCAGGGGAACATACGATTTGTCAATGAGCGAAGTTGCGGTACTTCCTATGAATAGATCTTTTAAAAGTGTACTTCCTTTGGTACCTACAATGATAAAATCAGCATTGATCTTTTCTGCATTTTCAAGAATCCCACTAGAAGGGATACTGTTCTCAGATACGATAAGGGACAATCCCAGAGTTTCAGGTTCCTTCCCCAGATGTTTTGTGCAGAATTGGGATAATTTGGTTCGATATTCCACAAAGGCCGCTTCTTCTAAACGAGTATATGCAATGCTAACCGTACTCATAAAAGTGGGCTTCATGTCGAATACATGTACAACAAAAAGTTGGGCGCTGAGCTGCTGACGCAGCATATTCGCAAATTTCAAAGCACTCGCAGAAGTCTCTGAAAAATCGGTGGCAACCAATATCGTTCTCATCTTTTATCACTTTATAATTTACCTTAGGGAAGCTATATAATTAAACTGTTCCATACTATGATACTTATCATGTTCCGGTTTGTTTCTGATAGCCTTTTAACAAATTCATTTGCTATGAGAGGTCTTAAAATGAATGGATCCATAAAGATGCTCTGTAACTTAGGTTACTCCTAGCCATCTGTAGACGATCTACTTTTGTCTCGCTAAAAATAGTACGGTGGATCTTACGCAAATCTTAGGCTATCTGGGTGCCCTTATCATTGGGGTTGTATTAGGTCTCATCGGTGGGGGAGGGTCCATTCTTACCGTCCCTATATTTGTATATCTGCTTTCCATAAACCCTGTGGTTGCCACTGCCTATTCCCTTTTTGTTGTGGGAGTTTCCTCCCTTTTAGGAGCGTTTCAAAATATCAGAAAAGGACTGGTAGACTTTAAGACGGCCATTGTATTTGCTGTTCCGGCCTTTATAGCCGTATACCTCACCAGGAGGTTTTTAGTTCCCGCCATTCCGGAATACTTATTTGAGGTTGGGAGTTTTACGGTAACCAGAGATATTGGGATCATGATCTTTTTTGCGATGATCATGCTACTGGCATCCTATTCTATGATCAATGGCAAAGGTAAAAACTGTGATGAAGATCATACCGACGTAAAATACAACTATCCTCTGATTATACTTGAGGGTATGGTGGTCGGACTTATTACCGGAATAGTAGGAGCCGGTGGTGGGTTCTTGATCATCCCTGCTTTGGTTCTTCTCGCTAAACTACCCATGAAAAAAGCAGTGGCAACTTCCTTACTGATCATTGCCATCAAGTCGCTTATTGGGTTCATCGGAGATGTGGAAACCATGGAGATAAACTGGCCGTTTCTCCTCAGTTTTACATCCTTCTCCTTAATAGGAATCATACTCGGGGTATGGCTTACTAAATTTATTGACGGAAGCAGTCTCAAAAGGGCCTTTGGTTGGTTTGTACTCGTCATGGGAATTTATATTCTCATCAAGGAAATACTTTTTTAATTGGGAGTGAATACTGACAAATGTCATAGTACCTCAACCCATTGTTTCAGAGCTTTGTAACCTGTGTTACGCATCAACCAATGAAGTCTTTATAACTTTATCTACCTAAAGAAAAGTATACAATTTATTAGCATACGTATGAAAATAGAGCAGATCTATACAGGATGTTTGGCCCATGCGGCATACTACCTGGAGAGCAAAGGGGAAGCCGCCATTTTTGATCCGCTTCGGGAAGTGGGTCCTTATATGGAGCGGGCTGAAAAGGACAATGCCAGGATAAAATATGTTTTTGAAACGCATTTTCATGCAGATTTTGTGAGTGGTCATCTGGATCTTCAAAAAAAGACAGGGGCACATATCGTTTTTGGCCCTACCGCTCAGCCAGGGTATGAGGCTATAGTTGCCAAGGATAATCAGGTTTTTACGGTGGGCGATTACAAGATAAAAGTGATTCATACGCCGGGTCATACGATGGAGAGTACAACTTATTTACTTATTGATGAGAAAGGGAAAGAACACGGGCTAATTACGGGAGATACTTTATTTATAGGGGACGTGGGTAGACCCGATCTCGCTCAGCACGTGGTTTCCGAACTTACAGAAGAGAAACTGGCCGGACATTTATTCGATTCATTGCGAAATAGAATTATGCCATTGGCCGATGACCTGATAGTTTATCCCAATCACGGTGCGGGTTCCGCCTGTGGGAAGATGATGAGTAAAGAAACGACAGACACACTGGGGCACCAGAAAAAAGTGAACTATGCCTTACGGGCAGATATGACCAAAGAAGAGTTCATCAAGGAATTACTGACAGGTCTAACACCACCACCCGGGTATTTCCCACAGAATGTTCTTATGAACATCAAAGGATATGAAAGTCTTGATACCGTAATGGAAAGAGGGGAAAGACCGCTGTCTCCTGAGGCCTTTGAAACAGCTGCCAATGAAACGACTGCCCTGATGTTAGATACCAGGGATGCGGAGGATTATGCCAAGGGACATGTGCCCAATAGCATAAATATTGGACTTAAAGGCAATTTTGCTCAATGGGTGGGGGAAATGATCCCGGATGTAAAACAAGAGATCCTTCTAATTACCTATCCGGATAAGGAAGAGGAGGCCATTACAAGACTTTCCAGAGTTGGCTATGATCATACGATTGGATTTCTAAAGGGAGGTTTCAACAGTTGGAAAAAAGCTCAGAAGGAATATGAAATGGTAGATCGGATAAACTCTCAGGAATTTGAAAAAGACTATTTGGAGAATCCGATGGTCATTGATGTAAGAAAAAAGAGTGAGTTTGATTCTGAACATGTTATTGGAGCCATTAATGTACCCCTTAATGAGATGAACCGGCATCTCGCACAATTTCCAAAAAACACTCCTTTTATTCTGTATTGTGCCGGGGGGTATCGAAGTATGATCGCGGCCTCTATATTAAAACAAAGAGGATGGGATAATTTCAGGGACGTTGCTGATGGTTTTGAAGGAATTTCTAAAACTTCAGTGGCTAAATCGGACTATGTATGTCCGACAACCCTGTTGTAATACAATTTAGTTGTTTTTGGTTGGATTGATGCAGGGAGCAATATCGAAGAGGGTAATTGCTCCCTTTTTCAAAATTGATGAACAAAAAATAAAATGATTATGTCTTTATTTAAAACACTATTTAAGTCGAACTCAGCTGTGAATTCCAATGTGGAAGTGCTGAACACTGAAGATTTTAAGAAAGCTGTACATATGAACAAGGTGCAATTGGTGGATGTGCGAACCGCCCGGGAATTTAAAGGCGGACATATCGCTAGAGCACTGAATATTGATTACTTTAAAGGCGATGCTTTTTATAAGGAATTTGAAAAGCTCGATCGCAGCAAACCACTTTATCTTTATTGCAGGTCCGGGAACAGAAGTAATAAGGCAGCGCATCAGTTAGCTGCCAGAGGCTTTGAAAAGGTATACGACCTTAAAGGCGGTATACTGCGTTGGAAATAAAAGCACGAGCTATCAACTTCCGGAAACGGGTAAGTTCTAATTAAAAGAGTAATAAAAATATGACTATGCGCTATCTGATCTTTTTCCTTGTTATCATCCTCAGTATTTCCTGTAAAGATTCCCAAAAAGGGTACCAACCTTTGGAGCCGTCTAAGGCCGAAGTGGCAATCAACTCGACTTCAAATCCAGGAAAGATAATAGTTGAGAATGAATGTTATATCTGTCATAATCCTGAAGCGTCTCAGGCAACTATGATAGCACCACCGCTTGTTGCAGTTAAAATGCATTATATAGATGAACAAACTTCTAAAGAGGAATTTACAAAGGCCCTTATCAATTGGCTG
Organism: Muriicola sp.; assembly: GCF_049669965.1. Classification (NCBI taxonomy): domain Bacteria; kingdom Pseudomonadati; phylum Bacteroidota; class Flavobacteriia; order Flavobacteriales; family Flavobacteriaceae; genus Muriicola; species Muriicola sp. The sequence goes on from NZ_JBATLB010000214.1 coordinate 16,335, forward strand.
AATGATCCACAACCCGAAAAGTCGAGAATGAGAGGTGCCCTAAATAGATTTGGGGTAATGCCCTATCAACCCTACTCTGAAGAGGCCATGAAGGATATAGCCACTTATATTTATGAAACAGACCTGCCACAGCCAGAATGGTTTGAGGAGCATTTTCAAAAAGGACATGGTCAGGGGAAAGGCATGGGAAAAGGCATGGGGAAAGGAATGGGGAAAGGAATGGGGATGAATGAGATGGAGGAGAATGCCGCTATGGAAACCCTATCCGATGTTTACAAGGAGAAAGGGATGGAAGTTGCCATGGCCAGCCAGGGCGAACTTGGAAAGAACCTGATGAGAGCTATTCAGGAGAAGGGTACGGCAGGAGCAATCGATTTCTGTAAAACCAAGGCAACAAGAATCACAGATAGTATGGGCATTATGAAGAATGTCCTGATAAAACGTGTAACAGATAAACCCAGAAACGTATCAAATTTGGCAAACCTGGAAGAACTTGGATTTATGACTGCTTTTAAAAGGCAGGTGGCCAATAAAGGAGAGATACGTGCCATCACAAAAGAAACGGACGATGAGGTCTATTTTTACTACCCCATTACTACCAATGCCATGTGTCTTCAATGCCATGGTACGCCTCAAAAAGACATTGAACCATCTGTATTAGAGACTTTATCTGTCTTGTATCCTCAGGACAAGGCCATTAATTATGATATACAGCAATTAAGAGGTATGTGGCGTATTCAATTCGCAAAAGAGATCACAGAATAGCCGGTATTTTGATCATGTTTAAATTGGCATGAAATTACTATCAACCAAAATATTACCAAGAGCTATGAGAAATCTACTGTACATTTTTGTGCTTGTTTTTACTATTCAGGCTTGCAAACAACAACCTGCTGATGGACCACCAGCCAAGAATGTGATCTCGTCCGAAACATCGGCCAAAAACAGTTCGCACTGGAATTACGAAGGAGAAACCGGTCCGGAGCATTGGGCGAGGATAGAAGAGCATTCAGATTGCGATGGTTCTGATCAATCACCTATCAACATTGTTAATTACAACAAAAGTACCTCCAAGGATGTTTTGAAAATTATATATGCGGATAGTACCCATATATTTAACGTTATTAACAACGGGCATACCATCCAATACAATTTTGCGGTAGGCGATTACATCATAGTTGACGGAGAACGATTTGAACTGAAGCAGTTCCATTTTCATGAACCTGCAGAGCACTTAATTGAAGGGATCCGATATCCTATGGTGATCCACCTTGTACACCAGAACGCCTCAGGGAATTATGCGGTTCTTGCGGTGATGGCAAAGGAAGACAAAAGCAGTGAACCGTTTGACTTTTTGGAACGATATTTACCGGTGAGTGAAGGGGATACAGTGAAAGTGGACCTGGCCTTTGACATGAACCTAAATCTACCCGCAAACAGGGCTTATTTCAGTTATAAAGGATCATTGACAACTCCTCCCTGCACCGAAAATGTGAAGTGGTTTATTTATAAGGAACCAATCACGGTATCGCTGCAACAAGTGGAAGCCATCAGAAAGCTCATGCCACAAAACAATTACCGCAATGAACAGGCAAGGAACAACAGGCCCATTCTACTTTTTGAATAGAATTTTAATATAAAGTAAATACTTAAAAAACAATTATGAAAACCATAGGCCTTATTGGCGGAACTTCCTGGCATTCCACTATTGTGTACTACCGCCTGATCAATGAAATGGTAGGAGAAGCTATAGGTGCCCAGGGAAATCCTGAATTACTGATATACAGTATCAATATTGAACTAATGCGCGAACAGAATGTAGCTAAGATCAATGCCAAATACCTGGAAGTGGCCCAAAAATTGGAAAAAGCTGGGGCAAAAGCCCTGGTGATCTGTGCCAATACCCCCCATATGACCTATTCTTATGTTCAGCCCAAGATTGGGATACCAATCTTGCATATCGCAGAGGCAACCGGAAGGGAAGCAAAACTACTTGGCGTTAAAAAAGTAGGGCTTTTGGGAAACAAACCAACCATGACCCTAGGCTTTATCCCCGAATACTTGCAGCAACATTACAATATTGAAACCATCATCCCGGAAGGCAAAGGATTGATACAATCTCATCACTATGTTTCAAAGGAATTGACCCAGGGCCAATTCACAGATGAAGCCAGGAAATTCTTTCTCCATCAGATTGCACTCTTAAGGTCGCGCGGGGCAGAGGCCATCGTTTTAGGTTGTACCGAACTACCAATGCTCCTGTCATCAGATAGTGCTGATATTCCTATGTTGGCAACTACCGACCTGCATGCGAGAATGGCCACCGATTTTATTTTCGGGGGCTCTTAAGTTTGTTTCAACTTTTCTTTTTAGGTTTTACAAAGCCATAGGCGTTCTGGTGAAGAAAATCCTTTGGAAAATCCTCAACTCCCGGAAACCCTAGTGGGACATTACCGCTCTCCTCGGGGATGTAATTAGTCTTGAAAATATAATCCCAAAGACTCAGGCTTATTCCAAAATTCACCCCATAAGAACCTTCAGGCAGCACATAAGCATGATGGTATAAATGCATAACAGGATTGTTGAATATGTATTTTAAGGGCCCCCAGGTAATTTTCACATTGGAATGGTTAAGATGCCCGATAGCTATGGCAATAAAATGGACGATGTACGCCTGGGAAGGTTCAAAGCCGCCTAAAATCATCACCCCAAAGACTTTAAGTGGTTTGTAAAGGATATTCTCCATCCAGTGGTATCGCAAGTGTGCTGCAAATCCCATTTCTTTCACAGAATGATGCACCTTGTGGAAATTCCAGAGAAAGCTATACTTGTGTAAAAGAGTATGCGTAAACCATTGAACAAAATCTAATACGATGAAAAAGATAAGTAGCTGTGCCCACATAGGCATGGAGGAAAGATCAATGATCGAAAGACTTTTTGCGGTGATCCCCATATCTTTAAATAGGACTTCCAGCATTTTATAGATACCACTGATCGCTATGGCGAACATAAAAAAGTTGAAGAACATATAAAAGGCATCTAACCAAAAGTCTTTTCGAAAGATTGATTGCTCTTTTCTCCACGGAAAGACGATCTCCAAGAGCCATGCCATCAGAGAGATGGCGATTAATCCCCAAAAATAATTTGTGTACCATGGTACCTCAAAGATGATAGATTTCCACGTCCATGAAACACTGCCATTAAAGGCACTTACAAATGCATTCCAATAATTTTCCATAGTTTAATTTTTTGCTAATATCAATGAGTCATTTTCAAAAGGGAGCTGATCGAAATAACTCCACTCTACCCAAGACCCATCATAATTCATAACATTTTTATAGTCCAGTAATTCAGTTAATACAAAAGTAGTATGGGAAGACCGCACTCCGGTATGGCAATAAACAATAATGGTGTCTTCCTTGGAGGCTCCTATTCTTTTGTAGATATTTTCCAGTTCTGCTAAGGATTTAAAGGTGAAAGTATTGCCATAGTCTATAGCTTCGGCCCAGTCAATATTGATACTCTTTGGGATCCTCCCTGCTTTTTTGGCCCCTTCCTTCAGATAAAATCCATCAAACTCTTTTTTGCTTCTTGCATCTACAACAAACACATTAGAAGCATCAGACGAGATCACCTCTATAATTTTCTCTTTTCCTACCACAATAGGCTTGGTGGTTTGTTCTGTAAATTTAAATTTGACCTCCCTGATCTCGGGGGTACTTGTACTAAGGCTACCTCCCATTTGCTCCCAATGGTGTAATCCTCCGTTTAATAGATATACGTTTTCAAAATTATGCAGTTGTAATAACCACCATAGTCTGGAAGCCTCAGACAAGCCTTTGTCGTCGTAGATAACTAAGGTGTGTTTATCAGTAATCCCGGCCAGGCCTAAACGCTTCTCCATAACTTCTCTGTTGATCCTCATTCCATTATAGGGAAAGGAGGTGTCTTGAAATTCTGATCGGTGGAGATTTACCGCACCTTGCAGATGACCTTTATTATATAGGGCAGCAAGACGGAAATCTATGATCTTAATACTGGTGTCGTGCTGCTTTAAAAGCAGATCGGAATAGTCAACTACGTGCTTGGAAAATAACATCTGGTCCGTAGTCGATTCTTTTATTTTCTCCTTACAAGAAAACAAGACTAAGGTGAGTAAAGTAACTAAGATGTTAGTCCTTAAGTTCATACCAACTAATATTCTGTAATATTTCTCTTCTTCCTTTATTTTGTGGTGGATAATTGGTCACAAGGTAGTTCACGATGATCTCCTCATTTTTTCCCAGATCCCATAAGTTCTGGGTCTCCTGCATCCAACGAATGGTCGCTTTCCATCGTTCCTCATTCATTCGGTTCTGAATAACCAACTTTGCAGAATGGCAATTAGTACAGTTATTCACAACGGTCATCAATCCCTCAGCATCTTTAAATCCTGTACGGAGATGAATGCCATTCTCTATCTTATCAAAGTCGTCTTCCTCAACTACCGCCGTGTATTCTTCAACTACTGTTTCCTTCTTAAAAAAGGAAAGCGTGGGATCTGAAACCAGGTAGACAATAGCTAATGCGGTGACACCAAAAAGCACCATCAGGGTAGCTAAAAGCCGGTAAATGCTTTTTATCTGAGATTTAAATTTATCGTGTTCTTCCATCCCTATGTAACCTTGATCGCGATTCGGTGGCAGGCATTATTTAAATATCCTTTTGGGTTCCAGCCCGGCAATAACATTGGCTGACTGGTTCCATCAGCGTCGGTTGCCCTGGCCCAAACCTCGTAATACCCTTTTTTAGGAAAGGAGACAGCGGCACTAAAATGCTGCCATGCGAGTCTGTTTTTCGGTTTCTTTATTTCACAGTTTTGCCAGGAGGCACCAAAATCGATCGAATATTCCATTTTGGCTACTTCCTGTTCGCCTGCCCAGGCATGCCCCCTTATGTTCAATTTCGTTCCATTTTTTATCATGGCACCGGTTTTTGGATGGGTGATCAGCGATTTAACGGGCATAGACTCAATAATACACATATCCTTGTCGTCCACCTTTTCGCCGGGAGCTACGGGATTACATGGTACCCTGTAGGCATCTCCTGTCATTTTTGGTCCGTCGTGAACGCGGTCTCTCACACTGATCTTTTGCAGCCATTTTCCGGAAACAGAAGCGGGCCATCCTCCTGCTACCAATCGCAAAGGATAACCATGTGCCAGGGGAATATCTTCCCCGTTCATTTTATAGGCAATTAGAGTTTCATCCTGTAAAGCCTTTACCATGGGAGCACCTCTGGAAATAGGTTCTTTCCCGGGATCCCTGCTCAAATGCAGATCGGCGGCATGGTAGCCTATATATACAGCTTTATCCGTGATCCCAACATCTTCCAGCACATCCCTTAGCCGAACACCGGTCCATTCCGCACAGGAAACTGCTCCAATGGTCCATTGGTTGCCTTTAGCGGGTGGATCAAATTCACTTCGTCCGTTACCGCCGCATTCAATTGTTAGTTGATAGGAGTATGATTTGAATTTTGATTTTAGCTCCGCCAGCGAATAGGTCTTTGCAGCTTTTACCGCCTCCCCGTCAATAGTTAAGGTCCATTTTGCAACATCAATTTCTTCGGGAATTAGTCCGTTATTCCGAATAAACATGTATTTATTAGGCGTAACCTCATCATCTAACAGATGGGCCTGAGCCTCCATGTTCCAGGGTTTATCATTGAGAACTACCATAGCCTTGTCTTTCTTGAACAAGGTAAATGGGTCAGGGTCCTGAAAGAGTAGGGGAGAATATCCCTTTGGGATCAAAGCTCCAAAGACAATTTCGGTTCCAATGATAGTGGTCACGGAACTCAAGGCGGTTCTAGAAAGGAAATCGCGTCGCTTCATACAAAGAACAATTAAGTTGAAGTTCTATTTGTTAAAGTTATGAATAATAGGTGCTTTAAAAGGTAACTCATGTTACAATTTAATTTTTTTTAGTGGCATATAATACCATTAAAGTGGCTCAAAAAAGCTTTAGGTAGATTCATTATCTTTAAATTAAATTACTCTTGTTATGATAATCCATCACTTTGAGGATCAAAATTCACTGTTGAATCGGTTTATGCTCGAGATCCGCGATCAGACAATTCAAAAAGACCGGATGCGTTTCCGCCGGAATATTGAACGGATAGGGGAGATCCTGGGATATGAGTTGAGTAAATCGCTCGATTATAAGATCAAATCGGTAAAAACTCCTTTTGGCAGTAGAGATATTGGTATTCCCATAGATCAGTTTGTACTTTGTTCCGTACTAAGGGCTGGTTTGCCATTACATCAGGGCCTTCTCAATTATTTTGACCATGCTGAAAATGCTTTTATCTCTGCCTACAGGCATCATCCCGATGGCGGAGATGCTTTTGAAGTTATTGTGAAATATTTCGCCGCCCCAGATCTGGATGGAAAGATCCTTGTCCTTACCGATCCCATGCTCGCCACAGGCAAAACCCTGGAAAATGTATTGAAAGCCTTAAAAGGCCACGGCAGGCCCAAACAGATCCATATCATATCTGTTATTGGATCTAAAGCAGGTGTCAAGCACATATCTTCTGTATTCCCCGAAAATACTAATTTATGGATAGCGGCTATAGATAATGAACTCACCAGTAAGGGCTATATTATACCTGGATTAGGCGATGCAGGCGACCTGGCCTATGGGATCAAATTGTAGGGATTAGCCCGCAAGAAAGGTCTATGTCCCTATAAAAACTTTTAATAACTTTTAGGGGCAGGTTTTTGATGAATATCCTACTTTTATACCCTGTTAATTTGAATGAAATTTGAAATATGTCAGAAAAGATAGAACGACTTAAGACCCTTATTTTGGGATCGGGACCGGCCGGTTACACCGCGGCTATTTACGCAGCCAGGGCAGATCTTAAACCTGTGATGTACACTGGGATGGAACCTGGCGGACAGCTAACAACCACTACCGAGGTTGATAACTTTCCAGGCTATCCTGAAGGGATAGACGGCCCTACAATGATGATACAACTACAACAACAAGCCGAACGTTTTGGAACCGAGGTGCGTATTGGGATGGCAACGTCTGTTGACTTTAGTACTCAAAAAGGGGGGATACACAAGGTGACCATTGACGACTCCAAGGTGGTAGAGGCCGAGACGGTGATCATTTCTACCGGAGCAACGGCCAAGTACCTTAACATCCCCAGTGAACAACGCCTCCGTGGCGGCGGGGTATCGGCCTGTGCGGTCTGCGACGGTTTTTTCTATAAAGGACAAGAGGTGGCCATTGTAGGTGGCGGGGATACTGCGGCAGAAGAGGCTTCGTATCTGGCAAATATTTGTAAGAAGGTAACCATGCTTGTCCGTCGTGATGAAATGAGAGCTTCAAAAGCAATGCAGCGCAGGGTACAAAGTTTGCCAAATATTGATATCCGTTATCATACAGAGGTAGATGAGATCTTAGGAGAACAAGTGGTAGAAGGACTCAGGATGGTTAATAATCAGACTGGGGAAAAAGAAGAAATTCCTATCACAGGTTTTTTCGTTGCCATAGGTCATAAACCCAATACCGAAATATTTAAGGGACAATTAGAAATGGATGAGACGGGATATCTGATCACCAAGGGAAAATCTACCAAGACCTCTAAACCAGGGGTGTTTGCCAGTGGCGATGTCCAGGATAAGGAATACAGGCAAGCTGTAACGGCAGCAGGTACAGGGTGTATGGCTGCTTTGGATGCAGAAAGGTATTTAGCAACCATTGAAACCCACGCTGAGGTTAATTAAGAAACAGTCTACTAATTATAAAAAAAACCCCGAATCGGGGTTTTTTTTGTTCTAAAGACCGAATCCTTAGTCGATCCGTATATAATTTTCCGAGGAGGTAGGATTTCCATCCTGATCCATAGAGATCTGGCTAAAGGTATCCTCTTTTAAATCTAATTGAAATTCAAAGAGACGCATCGTATCCAGAGCCTGCATCATTTCATAATCTCCATATTCTATGGTTTCATGAAGTTCGTCGCTAGTAATGTGATACGATCCATAACCAAACCTTCCCTGTTTATCACCAGGAACCCAGCGAGACCACATGATCTTCCCGTTATAATACATTTTTACCTGCCGGTAACCCGGGTCCTTGGCTATAGTGTCAATTTTATCCCCGTTCCAATTTGAAAAACTTTGCAGTTCCCAAACGCCTTGCATGGAATGCATTGTATTTGGTTTGGAAGATAGAACAGTTACCGCAACTAGTAAGATAATTGCCATTCCTGCGATCTTAATTGTATTTTTCATAGTAAAATTATTTAGTGCTTCAAGAATCACAATTAAGATACAATATTTTTGTTAATTTTTTTATTGAATTGGAAATATTTGATTTTTACTTCAAGGACAAATAAATATGCCTTCTTATTCATAAGCATTGAGTGCATTGGCTAAGGAGGCAATATCTTCTTTGGTGTGGCCGGCGGTAAGTACTATTCTGTTGGTGGCAAAGGTGTCTTCTGAGGGATATCTGAAATCTGTAATTACAATCTTGTTTTTTCTTAAATGTTCAGTAAGTTGAGGATCCGAAAAGCCAAATACCGGATAATTAGGCATGTAATTCAAGCGTTTTTTATTCTTGAGTAAAGAGAGGAAATACTGGATGTTTTGCTGTAATAACTTCCTTTTTTCACTGTATAAAGTCTTGGCTGCCATAAAATGGGCCATATAAAAAGGGGCAGCAGGACTGGCTCCTCCGAAGAAGTTGGTACTCTTCAAAGATTCTATTCTCCCCCTACTGCCAAAAACAGCACCCGCTTGCAGCCCCAGAGCTTTTCCCAAAGAGGCGCAAAGAACAAGTTCCAGGCTGGGAATAGTTAAAACGGATCTGTAGACCCCGGCACCTTCCTCCCCAACAAGGCCGATACCATGGGAGTCATCAACCACCAGAATACAGGATTCCAGGGGTAGTGTGCGCAGTATTTGAAAATTGGGATAATTACATCCGGAGAAATCTATGGAATCAAGAAATATGACCGGGGTCTCTTTTCGTTTTTTTTCCAGGTGCTCCCTTAAAGCTATATTCAGAGTAGTATAAGTGGTATAAGGTTTAGCCTGTGTTTTAAATAGGGCAGAATGGCTGTTTGGGGCATAGAACAAGCGATGTTCTTTATTGTTGAAATGATTGGCGATTAATTGTCCTGCTAAATACCCAGAAGACATACTAAGACATGCCTCACTTCCTACCCATGCTGCTAAATAAGCTTCTGCGGCATCATATATTGAAAACTGCACATTAGACCTTCTGGAGGCTCCAAAATTAGAGCCAAATTGCTTCACGGACTGCAAGACCATTTCCTGAAACTCCATATCCGAATGTACACCTAAATACGAAGTGCCACCGAAATAAAGGTACGATTGGTCATCGGTGTTGATGATCCTTCCAGGATATGAGGATACCTTTATGTTCATGACAGAAGCGTTATACCACTGCCGCCTAAGGTAGGGAATACAATACGGGCATCATCTAGTATCTCAATACCCCTGGCAATGTCGTTAGTGATCAGTAAGGGACCATCCATATCCACGTAATCTAGTTGAGGTAAGAGCTGTCCGATGGCTGAAATACCCACCGTAGATTCTGTCATGCAGCCAACCATGATCTTTAGTCCAAGTTCCTTACCCCGCTTTATCATCCTAAGTGCCGGTGTCAGTCCGCCACATTTGGTAAGCTTTATATTAATACCATTGAAATGCAGTCCACAATGATCCACATCTGCCTCTACCAGACAGCTCTCATCGGCTATGATCGGTAATACCGAATGATGTGCTACCTTCTCCATACCGGCCCAATCATCGGCTTTTAATGGTTGTTCTATAAATTCAACTCCTAACTCTTTGAGGGTCGGTGCCATGGCGATTGTTTGGGACGCGGTCCATGCCCCATTTGCATCTATCCTGAATACAGCCGTGCTAAAACGGCGCAGTTCCCTTACAATATCCACATCTTCCCTGGTTCCTAGTTTTATCTTGTAAATGGGCCAGGGTTTTTCTTTCATTTTTTGAACCATTTTTTCAATGGTATCAATTCCAATGGTATAGTTGGTTAAGGGATAGCTATCTATAGAGGTGCCCCAGAGCTCATATAAAGGTTTGTTCTTGAGTTTTCCATAAAGGTCATGCGCCGCAAGGTCTAAGGCACACAAGGCAAAGGAACTCAGTTTTTTTTTGGACAGCCAGGCATGAAATTGAGTGGGCTCGGTAAAATTGAACTGTTCTATGTCAGGTCTGATGGCTTCAATTTCTGCTTTTAAACTTGCCATGGTATGTCCGTAATACGGATTAGAGGTGGCTTCCCCATAACCTGTTTTATTTTGGTCACTAAGATGTACTATGAGGGTATCCTGGGTTACATGTGATTCCCTTGAAATGGTAAAGGTGTGTTTTAGTTGTAGTGTGTGCGTAGATAGTTTGAGCTGCATGGGTGAATTTTGACCCTAAGATAAACAAAGCGACGTAACACCATAAAAAAACCCTGAAGGAATATTCAGGGTTTTTGGCTGTGTTTGGTTATAAGAGCCTTTAATCTTTTCGCACGCTTCCCGAATAGGATTTCTGTGTTTGAACGTCCGGATTGCCAGAATAGGATATGTCTGCACCACTACTGGCATCGGCCACCAGGGTCTCAGAAACATTAACCCGTATATCTGCCCCGCTACTGGCATCGGCATGACAGGTTCTTACGGCAAAGTCTTTTGCTTTAATATCAGAGCCACTACTGGCATCTGCATAGAACAACACAGCTTCTCCTTCTATCCTGATATCTGCACCGCTGCTAGTGTCTGCATCTACCTCTTCGGCAACTACTGCTACTTTGATCCCTGCGCCACTGCTCGCATCCAAAGAGATCTTGTTCGCTCTTATTACATTTTGTGTTTGAAGATCGGCACCACTGGAAGCATAGAGTCCGGTTACCGCGGGCAAGGACACATAAATCCTTTTAGTGGCTCTGCCAATGTTTTCAATGGCGTGGATCTTAAGTTTTCCATTTTTAATATCGGTGCCAATCAATTCCATGATGTTTTCATCGGCCTCCACTTCAATGGAAAAGTCGTCTCCCTGAGTTACAAAAACATCTAATCCTTCAGAGGCAGAAATCTCTGTAAATTCCTCGTATACTTCTCTGGTTTCTTTGGCGATTTCTCCATTGCCTCTTTTTCCTTCACCAAAGTTCATATCAAAGGCACAAGAAGATAAGAAGAGGGCCACGAGTACGGCAATTGCAATTCTAGCTAGTGTTGTCATGATGTTGTTTTTTATTTGGAATAGCTTTGTATTCCTTCGGTTCATTAGTAATTATTGATAGGTCAAATATATTTTCTATTGAGTAATCCGGGTAGTTTTGATTACCCAGTTGTAGATAAAGACGGATGAGTTGTTATCTTATTGGCCACCATCATCTGCTTTGATCTCAACCCCGTTCTCATCGATTTTCAACTTAAAGGAATCGCCACTATCCTTTACGTTAATATCGATCCCTTCTTCATCAATAATGATGCGGCCCTCGTTGTTGTTGTCATTCCATCGCAACCCCTTGGTATTTTCTTCACAATCCTGGCATTCCAATTCACCGTTTAGCCCCATCTGCCACAAATGATCTACGATATTTCCACGGTACATATCCCTGTCGTAGCGCGTAATACGGCCCATATATCTGCGCATTCCGGCATCAAACCTCAAATAGGTCCCTGCCGGTACGGATAGGGATACCCGCACCTCCTGGTCCCTTACCTTATTTTTGATAGGCGTGTAAAGGTAGTTGCTCACAGCAAGCGTGTTTCCTTCAAGGGTATAGGAATATTGAATGTTTCCTGCCCGTTCCCTGGCATCAGAGGTAGAACTGCCATTGGCATCCTTCCGGATCCTGATGTAGGAGAGAGAGTCGCTCGACTTATTAATATCGAAGCGTATATCATCGGTGAACAAGATACGATCTCCATTTTCATCATAGCTTATCGTCATATTATTGATTCCAACGTTTTCCTGATTTTCATAGAATTCACTGCTGGTGGCCCGGATCATAAGAGTATCCTGTGCCCTTGGGAAATACAAGGTTTCCTTTACAGTGGTGCTGCCGGAATAAGCATGTGCCGAGGCCTCTTTTATTCCAAAAACAATAAGGCTAATAATGGAGATCAACCATAATCCCAACAGGGAGAATTTTATAACATTTCCAATAGACTTTAGATTGTTTACTAAAATTTTCAGGCCCAGATAGAGCAGGAAAAAGAAAGGGATTCCCACCGCAAAAAATGTTAGTAGCGAGATGAGCCATACAGGTGCTCCGGTGGCATTCACCATTTCGTAAAAGTCAATTCCGGGAATATGAATAACATCCAGGACCCCTACCGTAAACAGCCCTATGAACAAACCAATAAGAGTGGCGGCTCCTGTAATGATCAGAATGATCCCGATGAATTTGGCAAATACTTTAAAACAGAACATAATAAAGTTACCTAAGGCATCAAAAAAAGTACGGCCGCTGCTTTTTACCCTGGTCCCCATTTTGTCATAGTCTACCCCCTTTACCTTTTCAGCTACATCTTCATATCCCTCTTTAATTTTTTTTTCAATGTTACTGATATTGACGGGTTCTCCCTTCATATCAAGCTTTTGCGAGGTGGTGACCGCTTCCGGTACCAGGATCCATAGTAAGATATAGGCCACAAAACCAAAGCCTGTAGATAAGGCAAGGAAAATAAATATGAGTCGGATCCATAAGGCATCAAACCCAAAATAGTGTTCCAAACCTGCACATACCCCCCCCAGGTATTTATTGTCTATATCCCGATACAGTTTTTTGGTACGCCTTGAGGTAGTAGTAGGGCCAGCCTTTGGCACATCTTCAAAGATATCTTCATCTACCCGGTAATCTTCGGGTTGCCCCATCACCTTAATGACGGCATCTACTTCTTTCATGGTAATCACCTGCCGATCGTTCTCCATGCGTTCCTGAAATAGTTCGGCGATCCTGGCCTCAATATCGGCTATGATCTCCTCACTACCAGCTGTTCCGGAGAAGGACCTTTTAATGGCCTCCAAATACCGTTGTAGTTTTTTAAATGCCTCTTCATCAATATGAAAAAGGACATTGGCGAGATTTATATTGACTGTTTTGTTCATTTTTTCGTTGTTTTAGCGTTGGTAACCAAATTCACGGCATTTCTTAACTCGTCCCAAGTGGTATCTAATTCTCTTAGGAACAATTTACCCGTCTCTGTAAGCCCGTAGTATTTTCTGGGCGGCCCGGAGGTAGATTCCTCCCAGCGGTAATTCAGCAATCCCGCATTTTTAAGTCTGGTAAGCAAAGGATAGATGGTTCCTTCTACCACCAGCATTTTTGCATCTTTCAGCGTCTCCAGAATCTCTGAGGTATACTTGTCTTCTTCTTGTAAGATAGACAGGATACAGTATTCTAGCACACCTTTGCGCATCTGTGCTTTTGTGTTTTCTATATTCATAATTTTTTCTTCTGTTACATGCTGTTCGGTGATGAGCCGAACTTTTTTCAGCACTGGGTTAACTGTTCGTTTTTTGATAGTTCATTGGATACTTTTTGATGAATAAACTCTGTGATTGATTGATGAAATTGTATGTTACTTATTCGATTTGATAGGTAGAAGCCGCTTGATGATCATAGCTTAACTCCCGTTTTATTTTCCATTCCCCCTCTGTAATGATCCAGAGGTGGGTAAATTTTGCGATATCGCCTTGTTGATATTGTTTTTGCTCATTTAAAAATTCAAATCTGTGAACGCCTTCTTGTATGGCGCCGTACAACATCCCATCTTTTCTGAGGGGATAGACACTGAGACTGTTTTCTATCAATATCCGCCTGGAGGTTTGTAAAGCGTTCTTATCTTGTTGTGCACAGTTTTCAACCATAGGGGCCAAAAATTCATCCCTGCCAAGGGTTACTCCGCCTTTATCATGGTAGAACTCAAAATCTTCTGTAAACAAGGAAGCCATGGTTTCCGGATCACAGGTATTAAAGGCTGCGTGAAAGAGAAGACTATCCTTTTCTTTCAGAATTTTGTAGAGCTCTGTGTTCTCTGAATGCTGTCCATATATGGTTAGTGCCAGGGATGGCAGGAACAAACACACAAAAATGACGATGCTTTTTTTCATTATTTTATAAAATTGATAGTGATAGGGTATTTAAATGTCTGTCCTTCATTGGTCCGTAAAGTTGCCAGAATGGTATATACTACATTGACAATAAATAGTGCCACAGGGATAAGTCCGGCAAAGCCTAATGGCCAAAAACGCCCGAAAGGAAAATCGTCCCAATCAAAATTAAAATTCGGTCCGTTAAAATGACCCCAATCGCCCCAATTAATAAAACCATGATTGAACAGATCTGGAAAGAAACCAAAAAAGAAAGGAATGGAGAGCGCTCCTAAAACAACAGAATACAGAATTAGACTTATTTGAAAATTTAGCGCTTGTTTCCCATTGTAATCTACGAAAGGCGAATCATTCTTGTTGGCGAGCCATAATACAAGTGGCAACAGTATGTTACCAAAGGGAACAAAGAACCTGCCGAAGGTAGATGCGTG
>NZ_JBATLB010000215.1:0-1757 GCF_049669965.1 Muriicola sp.
TACCTATCGTCCGGAAAAAGCCAGTTATCAGGATGTTATGCATTACATCCAACATTTACGGGAAAACAACAAGCATCCTAAGACCATTAGAAACCACCTGTTCGCTATCAAGATTTATTACCGCTACCTGGTAGCTGAAGGAAAGCGAAACGATCACCCATGTCAATACTTGTACTTACAAGACAGCATTAATCGGGCTGCGGATGTACAGAGCTTGTATCCCATGAAGCAAATGGAAGGTTTTTTAGAAACTTACCAAGCTGGAAAGAAGAACAAAGCAACAGAGGTTAGGGAAAAAGTGTTGATCGGTTTACTGATCTATCAAGGGTTGACCGTCCTTGAAATCAGCCAGCTAAATATCGAGGATCTGAACCTGCAGAAAGGAACAATCAGTATCAAAGAAAACGCAAAGACAAACAGCAGAACCTTAGACCTCAAATCCAATCAAATCCTGCTCCTGCAGCAATACATCAATGGAACCAGGAAACAGCTTTTAGAACGAGTGCAAAAGAAATCAAAAGTTTACCCGTCCGAAACAGAGTGTAGGCGGGCACTAATCATTGACTACTCAGGACGTAGAATAGCACCACATGACATTAACCGACTCATCAACTACGGAAGGAAGAAAACCGAACAAATGAAGCCGATCAAAATACGGCAAAGCCTAATCGCTCACCTGATCAAATCGGGTAACAACCTACGGGTGGTCCAAGTCTTTGCCGGGCATAAACGGATCAGCACCACAGAAGCGTATAAACAAAGTGACCTGGAAGAGTTGAAAGCGGTTATTGATCAGCTGCACCCGTTGCAATAAAAAACTTATAGCTGCGAAATGCCATATCAAATTTTTAATACCTTCACATCATGCCTACTGTTCTAACTATCGATGGATTTAGGTTTCACTTTTACTCGGATGAAGGTAATGAGCCTTGCCACATTCATATCAAAAAAGGAGGGGCAAGGGGAAAAATATGGCTCTTGCCCGCTTTTGAGGAAGATTACTATTATGGGTTTACGGAACAGGAAAAGAGAAAAATCCGTAAAATTGTTAAAGAATATGAGATTTTTTTAATTGAACAGTGGAATGAGTACTTCAAATAAAATCATTAACAAACCGGCTACCGACCCTCTGGATAGACTCATCTTCGAAGAAGGGTTAAGGATCAAAACACTATGGTTCGACCAAGACCTGGATCTAATCATCGTTTTGTTGAACAATAAAAAAATCATCCAACGGCCAATCTCTGATTTTGCCAGGCTTAAAAATGCCTCCATTGAACAACTCGCCAATTATGAAAGTGATGGCATTGGGATACACTGGCCGGACATGGACGAAGACCTAAGCCTCAGAGGGTTCTTAAAATATGAGTTAGCCCACTTTGCCGAAAAAGCAGCCTAGATACTACTGAGGCTGTCCGGCCTCCCGGCCTAAAGCCGGGATTAGAAATATAGGTGCCCTCCGGGCGCGCTCTTACCCTGCCTGCCCAGACCCAATATGGCCGCCTTCGGCAATGTGTTTTTCTGGGCAGTCACCAGAGTCGCCTTGTCTGTCCGCATCTACCGCCCATAGACCTGTAGCACCATACGTTCAGGTAGCGAATGCATCCACTGACGAAAAAATACAAGTCTTCACACCGTAAAATCACTTCGTTTTTTTAGCCATCCCGCAAACCCAACTTGTATTTTTTGTCAGCGGCAAACCTGCCCTTCTTCTGGCACACAGGCTATGGGGTGCGGTCAGCGCACAGTCAGCCCCC
>NZ_JBATLB010000216.1:0-1912 GCF_049669965.1 Muriicola sp.
CTCTTCAGCTTTTTGTTTTTTGTGGGCGTATACCCGCTCTTCCTCTTGTATCTCTCCGTAGATCTTTTCATTCAAGACCGCATCCGTTGCCATAATATGCTGCCGTTGGGTAACTTTTTGTGTAACCCAGGCTTCCACAGTACTTTCCTCTTCTTCCAGTTTAAAATCATAGGGGCCTTTGGGAGCCAATAATTTTACCACAATGGGAGATGTTTCAATAGCAAGAAATAACAGAAAGATAAAAAAGGAAGGAAACCAGGCCAGTTCCCCCAGTGCATTAATCCGGGCCATTAGTCCGTCAAAACCGTCAATAATAGGCTGTGAAGCCACCACAGAATTACCGTATTCTGCGTTCAGCGCGTTGATCTGGGTTTCAAGAGCGGCTATTTTATCAGCATTTTGCGATTTGAGTTCCCGCAATTCCAACAGGCTTGCATCGTGCTTTTCTCGTTTTTCAGCATATACCGGGCCTTTGCCCAGCAACATGGTACCGGCTCTTCCTTCTGCCTCTGAGATATAGGTATCGTATAAGGCATTGGTCTCTGCCTCTTTGGTAGCCACCTCGTCCTTCAGGGAGAGGATGTCTCCTTCTAGTTCCTGGATAACAGGGGTGTATTGTTGTGCGATCTGCTGCTTGTTTGCCAGGGTGAGTTCGTTCTTTTGTTCTAATAAAACCTGGTTGATCTCCTTCTCAAAGATCTTCATTTCGAGAGGTTTTGAGATCACTACGGCAATGATCACCGCGAGTATGATCCTGGGTGTAGCCTGTAGGAATTCACTTTTAAAACTGTTTCTTTTTTTTATGGTAGAAACAATGAAGCGGTCTAAATTAAAGATTAAAAGGCCCCAGATCAAACCAAAGCCAAGTGCTGTATACACATTGTCAAAAACAGTGAAGAGCGCATAACTGCCGGCAATAAATGCCATCACAGCCGTAAAAAAAACAGTAGCGCCAATGCCGGCGTATTTGTTTCGTTCACCTTGTGAGCAAGTTTCAAGAATAGAGGCGTCTGCCCCTGAGCAGAGGATAAAAAATCGTTGTATCATAACAGTGTTCTAAATTGATTGATAGACTATTAGAACGCAACCCTGATATAATTGTTACACGAAAACGGACTTATTTTTAAAAAGAAGATCTATTTTGATAATTCGGTAAAATATTTGTAAAAATATGGGATAGTTTCTATGCCCTTCAGGTAGTTGCCCACGCCAAAATGCTCATTGGGAGAATGGATGGCGTCACTGTCTAAACCAAAGCCCATAAGGATGGTTTTGCTGTGCAATTCTTGCTCAAATAAGGCAACGATTGGGATACTACCGCCACTTCTTTGTGGGATGGGTGTTTTTCCAAAGGTCTTTTCATAGGCCTTTTCGGCCGCTTTGTAGCCCACAAAATCAATGGGGGTAACATAGCCTTGTCCGCCGTGATGCGGAGTGACCTTTACAGAAACACCTTCCGGTGCTATGGATTTGAAATGGGAAGAAAATAGCTCAGTGATCTCGTGCCATTCCTGATGTGGCACCAATCTCATGGAGATCTTTGCGTATGCTTTGCTGGCGATAACTGTTTTTGCACCTTCCCCGGTATACCCGCCCCATATGCCATTCACATCCAGGGTTGGTCTGATAGAATTACGCTCATTGGTGGTATATCCTTTTTCCCCGTATACGGAATCAATACCAATCTCTTTCTGATAATTTTCCAGATCAAAAGGGGCTTTAGCCATTAAGGCACGTTCTTCACTTGTAAGTTCCTGAACCTTGTCATAAAATCCGGGAATGGTTATATGATTGTTTTCATCGTGCAGGGAGGCGATCATCTTTGCAAGGATATTTATGGGATTGGCCACCGCACCTCCGTATAATCCCGAGTGAAGGTCCCTGTTTGGTCCTGTCACTTCTACTTCTACAT
>NZ_JBATLB010000217.1:0-21972 GCF_049669965.1 Muriicola sp.
TGCCATGGAAGGGGAAACCCTGCTCTGCTCCCTACAGTAGGCAGCCTATCGACAAACGGTACGTTTATCGTTTATAATATATTTATAATCAGGTATTTACAGGACAGATGCAACTCATCGAAAAGCTGTTGATTTTTTCAATATACCGCACATAAAAACGTTTTATAAGCGTGGAACCCCAAATCTGTGTTTATGAAAAAATTGTACTTACTGGGCGTGAGCCTGATCCTACTACTCTCTTGTTCGCAAGACGCCTCAACCCTCATAGATGAAAATCCGGATGAAGGAATAGCCCTTAAAGCCTGCTTTGAGGTGAATTCGCTAACCCTGAATGTTGGAGAAATGCTGGAGATCAGCAATTGCTCTGAAGGGGCTATTAGCTATTTGTTCGATTTCGGTAACGGAGAAACATCTGAGCAACAAAACCCTTCCATTAGTTTTGAAGAAGGAGGCTCCTATACCGTAACCCTAACGGTTACCAATGAAGATCAGGAAACAAGGACAAAGACCAAGACGGTTAACGTTATTGTCATAGAAGCTGCCTATCTCTTTCCCGAAATTCCTGCAGGATTTACCGGCTTACCCCTAGAAACCGGAATTAATCCCAGTACAGGAAACCTTTATTCTATTGAACTCTATCAGGATAATGTAGGCACCGGTGGGTCTAAATATTTCTATCGAGAATTTGATGAGAACTTTCAATATGCCTCAAACTACATCGCAGATAAACCCTATAATTCCGGAAGTGCTTTTGTAAACTTCTACCCGGATGGGGATATGAATTTTGTATTTGCCCGCACCCTGGGCGGACTTTACGGTACTCAGGAAGTAAATTATAACCTCGTCTGGACCTTTCTGAATTCTATAAATCCGGCTACCAAACACAGTTATGGGTATCTGGCGGATGGTGCTAACTATCTTTACTTTGGAACGCAGCAAGACACAGGTTTATATAAAACTGCCATTGAAAAACGAAATAGCAGCGGAGATGCCTATGAGGTGGTCCTAAACAGTTTTGGTGCCGCAGATGCCATGTTGGGCGATATGATTGAAGTAGATGGGGGATATGCCGCTTATGGTGCCGTATTCACCAAAAATCTAACACTCCCTTATGTAACAGACTACCAACCTTTGCTGGTGTTCTTTGACACAGATTTAAATGTAATCAATCATTTTATCTTCGAAGATAGCTCGTTAGCAACGAAGGTGGGTAATTGTAATGATCTCAATGGAAGTTACCATATTACGTCACTGAGCAATGGAAACCTTGTTATGTACAGCAATGGAGAGGTCCGTGTTACAGATAGTGAAGGAACCACCATCAGCAAGACCTTCTATGAAGATACCAGTCCTATACAGGCATTGCTTGCTTTGGGCGACTCCTTTGTGATCTCAACCAATGAATATCTCAGAAAATTCAATGCCAATGGTACGCAAACCGCACAACTCAAGTACAACGGGAATCACTTACCAGAGCTTATTCTAAAAGACAATGTTCTTTTCTTTATTACCGGATACGAAGTTGAAAGTGAAATTAAAATCTTCTACGGCGCATGTGACAATGATCTGACGCTCATTGATCTAAGTCCGTAAAGGGGTTGGTTGCCATGTTCAGAAAAGGGAGCTTACTGCTCCCTTTTTTATTTTCTAAACTAAAATATAAAGTATAGATTAGGGCTCAAATCACAATACATGGTATTAAGCAAAAGAATTGGGTTAGTCTTAGGACCACTCCTTTTTATTGTAATCATTAATTTACCAGAACTTTTAACAGGCAAGGAATACGCCAATTCGGTAATAGCCGTGGCCCTCTGGATGGTAGTTTGGTGGATCACCGAGGCTGTCTCTATTTCTGTCACTGCCCTACTCCCTTTGGTGCTGTTTCCCAGTCTGGATGTAACGGGCATTGCAGAGGTAGGTGCTAATTATGGAAGTCCTATTATCTTTCTGTTTTTTGGTGGATTTGTGCTGGCCCTGGCCCTGGAAAAAGTAAATCTTCACAAAAGAATTGCCCTGAACATTATCCGAATTACGGGCACCACACCCAACAAAGTGGTGCTGGGCTTTATGATCGCTACTGCCGCCCTGAGCATGTGGATCTCTAACACGGCCAGTACCGTGGTGATGTTACCCATCGCCATGTCTGTTATTGGTCTCCTTGTAAACGATGCGGACGGTTTTACTAAAGACGATCAGAATTTTGCGCTGAGTGTAATGCTGGGTATTGCTTTTTCTGCCAATGCGGGAGGTATTGCCACCGTCATAGGTACCCCACCAAATTCGGTGTTGATAGGACTGCTCGAAAATCAATATAATATTGAGATCTCATTTCTAAAATGGATGACCTTCGGCCTCCCCTTTTCGGCTATTTTATTGGGTATTTGTTACCTGGTACTGGTGAAATGGATGTTCCCCAATAAACAGCTTCAGTTTAAAGCATCCCGGGAAGTAATACAAGCGGAATTAAAAAAATTGGGGCCCACCTCCGGAAAGGAAAAAATGGTCATGGTTATTTTTGGAATCACCGTCTTCTTATGGATCTTCAGAACGGTCATAAACGGCATCTTTCCGGATTTAGGTCTTTCGGACACCATCATATCTATGATGGGGGCTATATCACTGTTTGCCATTCCCTATAATTTCCAGAAGGGCGACTTTATAATTATTTGGAATGACACCCATAAACTAGCCTGGGGGATATTAATCCTTTTTGGTGGTGGACTGGCCCTGGCCAACGGTATGTCTAGTAGCGGTATCGTAGATGTAGTATCTAATGCCATAGCAACCAGTGAATTATCGATATTATTTACGGCAACCTTGTTAATTATTCTAATGCTATTTATGACAGAATTGATGAGCAATGTAGCGCTTGTAGCGGTCCTTGCCCCTGTAGTGGCCGGAATTGCGATAGGTTTGGATATTCCCATGTTACATCTATTGATCCCTGTAACCATTGCGAGTAGTTGTGCCTTTATGCTACCCATGGCTACCCCACCCAATGCGATCGTTTTTGCGAGCGGATATATTGAGGTAAAGCAAATGGCCAGAGTGGGCATCATCTTAAACCTTATTTCGGTAGTATTGCTGGTACTAATGTTCCAACTGGTCCTACCACTTGTATTCTAATAGAAAAGCCCCGAAGCATTTTGCTTCAGGGCTCTGAAATCTACGTAAGTACTTAGCTTATTTACTCATCCTGGCATTAAAATTAGCGGGAAGATACCTGGTGGTATCAAAGTCTAATTCAAAGAGGTCATTTGCATCTATATACTCTATAGAGTTAATATCAAAAAAGAACTCATAAGGATCAAAACCCTGTGGTAGGTAATTCTTAGGATCAAAATCCAATTCTATATCCGATTCTTCAACGATATAGGAAATGTGCAGCACATTTTCTGGAGCCGCATAAGGATTGAAATCTGAAGGTAAAAAGGCTTCAGTTTCAAAGTTAAGGGCATTGTCCTCTTCTTCCAGGTACACAATGCTGTCTATAACAACATGGGTCTGATACTCACCGGCTTTTAGAACTGAGAGGTTTCCAAGAGCAAATAAAATAAAGATACTGGCTTTTATAAATGATATTTTCATAACGCTTTTTAGATTAATTATTAAGCAAAGATATAACCCCTTTCTCCCGTATTTATTGCCTTTGAGAAATCATTAACGTTACGGCATATCAACACTAATTATGACTTTTGCAATTTTTATAGACTTTGTCTATCATATTAGCAGAACTTCATGCCAAAAGTCGTAATCTTTGCATAACAAGGAGGGTATTGTTGTATATACAACAGTTGTAAAAATCGAGTTAAACTTTTGTTAAGAGGTACCTGCCGGAACTTAAAGAGACAATTAATCGGTATTTCTTCGTCCTAAATGGAAAAAGCCCCCGCTTCACTGGGGGCTTTAAACTAACTAATTCAACTAATAAATAGAATAAAGTGATCTATATTTTTCTGTTAACTGCTGTAAGGATCAAACTCACTTGGCAAATACTTACTGGTATCAAAGCCCAGGTCCAGATCTTCTTCTTCAATATATTCCACGGTATCCAGATCCAATTCCTTTTTATATGGATCAAAACCTGAGGGTAGAAAGGGTTTGGTGTCAAATCCGAGGTCTACCTCTTCTTTCTCTATATAAGAGATGTCCATAATATTTTCAGGAATTGCATAGGCATTAAAGTTAGCTGGCAAATACTGTATAAATGAGCCTTCCAAATCTTTTTCCTCCGCCATTTCGTAATAAGGAAGTTCCCGAAGATTTACATATACCGTGTAAGGATCAAAATTCTTCGGCAAATACGCGGCGGTATCAAAGCCAAGGTCTATCTCCTCTTCTGTTTCTGCATATGGAATTGCTGCTAACGATAAGTTGCCCGATTCCAACTCTAAAATCTCAAAAAATACTCCTGGTGTTGTAAAATCAGTAGCTAGATCATCTAGCGTAGCTGTAAAATGAATTGCATTTAATTCACTGGCGTTGTCTTCTTGCGGCGTGGAGGTTATCCCTAGAAAAACCATTCCACATAGGATAAATAATTTGTTCATTTTTTGATTGATTGATGATTGATGTTGTATGCTTATAGGACTATTGTGAACATGGAATGTTACAAGCCCAACTTGGTTTTAACACATTATTGTACAAATAACTTTAGAGGGATACTAGGTCATTTATTTTTCTATATATCTGATTATCAGTTTTTTAATTGGATATTTATCCCCGGTTTTTGTAATCCTTTACTTAAGAAATTATTAACAAAACTTTCGGTTTATTTTTCGGTTCTTTGGCAACTTCAATCCAAAAAGAGATTCCTAATGATTAAAAAATTACTCCCTAAAGTGCTGCTTGTTTTAATGCTAACTGCATTTTTACAGCCTGCCCAGGCACAAATCTTCAAAAAGAAGAATAAAAAATCCGAGGCATCTGCCCAAGCTCCAAAAAGTAAAAAAGGAGATATTGAGGCCTATGATAAAGTGATCACTAAAGAGGCAGTTACCGATAATGGCTTATTTAATGTCCACACCGTGGATGATGTTCATTATTATGAAATACCGGATTCACTTTTTAACAGAGAGATGCTAATGGTAAGCAGAATCTCCAAAACTGCTTCCGGCATTGGTTTTGGTGGTGGTAAAATCAATACCCAGGTACTGCGCTGGGAGAAGAAAGCAAAAAAGGTACTGCTTCGCGTTGTGAGCTATGATGTAGTTGCCGCCGATTCCTTACCGGTACATGAAGCCGTAGTGAATTCCAATTTTGAACCTGTATTGTTCTCTTTTGATATCAAAGCCTTTAAGAAAGACTCGCTGAACCCGGCTACCGTAATTGCCGTAGACGACCTCTTTACCAAAGATGTGCAGGCGCTAGGGATGCCAGACAGACTAAAGAAACGCTACAAGGCCACACGCTTAGACTCGGACAGGAGCTATCTGGAGTCGCTTAAAAGTTATCCTCTGAACATAGAGGCCAGACATGTAAAAACCTATGCTGCAGGAGATCCGCCTTCCAATTCTAGTCTTGGATCTATTTCCATTGAGATCAACAATTCCATGATCTTACTTCCAAAAGAACCTATGAAACGCCGCTATTTTGACGAACGAGTAGGATGGTTCGCCAGAGGACAGGTAGACTACGGCCTGGATGCCCAGGAAAGTAAGACCATTACCTTTTTAGATCGATGGAGACTGGAAGTGAAAGAAGAGGACATGGAGAAGTTTAAGAATGGAGAGCTTGTAGAGCCCAAAAAACCTATTGTATACTATATAGACAGGGCCACACCAAAACAATGGATACCCTTTATAAAGCAAGGTATAGAAGACTGGCAGGTAGCTTTTGAAGCCGCGGGTTTTAAAAACGCCATCATTGCTATGGATCCTCCTTCTCCTGAAGAGGATCCGGAATGGTCTCCCGAAGATGTTCGCTATTCTGTGGTTCGCTACCTGGCATCTCCCATCCCAAATGCCAATGGCCCCCACGTAAGTGATCCCCGCAGCGGCGAAATATTGGAATCTGATATCAACTGGTATCATAATGTAATGACCCTATTGCGCAACTGGTTCTTTGTACAAACCGCTGCCATAAATCCGGAAGCGAGAGGTGTTGCCTTTAAAGATGAAGTAATGGGCCGGCTCATACGATTTGTTTCTTCTCATGAAGTGGGGCATACCCTGGGGCTGCCACATAATATGGGAAGCAGTGTAGCTTATCCGGTAGATTCTCTTAGATCTGCCTCCTTTACCAAAAAATATGGTACAGCACCATCCATTATGGACTACGCCCGCTTTAATTACATTGCACAGCCTGAAGATGGAGATGTGGCCCTGATGCCCAATATTGGCATCTATGACAAATATGCCATCTCATGGGGTTACAGACCCATTACAGATAAATCAGCAGAAGACGAAAAATCTACTTTGGATTCGTGGATTCTAGAACATGCAGGAGATCCTAAGTACCGCTTTGGTCATCAACAGGCCGGCGACGTTGTAGACCCCAGTTCACAAACTGAAGATCTGGGAGACAATGCTGTACTGGCAGGAGAGTATGGGATCAAGAATTTGAAACGAATTGTCCCTAATCTGATAGAATGGACCAAGGAAGATGGAAAAAACTATGATGACCTGGAAACCTTATACGGGCAGGTACTCTCTCAATACAACAGATATATGGGGCATGTTTCCAATAATATTGGGGGTGTATACGAACATCACAAGACCTATGATCAGGAGGGACCGGTATATACTCATGTACCTAAGGAGCATCAGGAGAATTGTGTGGCTTTTTTACACGACCAACTTTTTGAAACCCCGGATTGGTTGATGAATACAGATCTGTTTGCCAAAATTGAATACTCTGGTTCTGTAGAAAGAATAAGGGCTTTACAGGCAAGAACCCTGAATAACTTGTTAAGTCTGGGAAAAATGGCCCGCCTGGTGGAATACGAGGCCATGTATGGGAAGGATGCCTACACCCTGGTTGATCTGATGACCGATCTTCGTACCGGTATCTGGTCCGAATTGAAAACGGGAAGAACCATAGACACTTACAGGAGAAACCTTCAGAAAGCGTATGTGGACAGACTGGAGTTTATCATGAATGCTGAAGATCAGAAGAAATTGCCCGACTTTGGCGGGTATCGTAAATCCACAGCTGTAACAATGAGTCAGTCTGATTTGCGCTCCATTGCACGTGCCGAGCTCACTACCCTGAGATCTGCCGCCTTAAATGCTGTGGGTAGAACTTCGGATAGGATGAGTAAGTACCATCTGCAAGACATCGCTAAACGCATAGAACAGATTTTGGAACCCAGCTAAATTATCTGGAGCTCCATTCGCTAAAAGGTGCTGATTTCTCTGTGTTCAGCACCTTTATTTATTTTAACATAATTCCCGTATTTACCCTTTACCACAATAAAACGTCTTTTCACAACAAGACAGGGGTGGCTTAACAACATTCTCCCGGATGGTCTTCTTTTAGGTTCTATATTAGAGTCATCATTAAAACCCCAGATCATGTCTTATAAAGTAAAAAGTCTTGTGTACCTGATTTGTTTAATTTTTTCCATTGTGATCTATTCAGAAATGGAAACAACGTCAGATAATCCACAGAATGAAGAAGTACAATTGGTACAGACCAATTCTAAGGAGGCACAACAAAACAACAAGATTGCCTTATAAGGTAATACCATAGTATATATCCCCAAATCACGAAGAAGAAGGGCCCTAAAGCATGATGCTTCAGGGCTTTTTTTTATGAAGTATCTTTTAGGTTCAGCTTCAAAAAGTTAAATAATTCACAAACCCCTCATTGCCCTTAAACCCATCCATCAATCCATAGTCAAAGGGTTATAACGTAAATTAATAACACATGAAAAAAGTACTTATTGCTATGTTTACCATAGCCAGTTTAACCGCTGCGGCCCAAGAAGGACCAGAACGCGGACCACGTGATGAGGGAGAGCGGTTAACGCCAGAGCAAATGGCCACCCTCCAGACAAAAAAAATGACCCTGGCCCTCGATCTTAGTTCAGGGCAACAAAAGCAGATCCGGGAATTTCATCTTGAAAATGCGAAACTCAGGAAAGAGAAAAAGGATGCTATGAAAGAGAAAAGAAAGGATCTGACTTCAGAAGAGCGATTCGCCCATCAAAGTGAACGCTTAGATCATATGATCGCCCAAAAGGGAAAATTGAAACAGATCCTGAACGAGGATCAGTTTAACAAGTGGGAAAAGGAAATGTCTCATCGCCATCACAAAGGAAAAAAAGGTCATAAGAGACAAAAAGAACATCGTGAAAAGCGGTAATTTTTCTTACTGCATAAAAATGGGCCCAAAAAGGCCCATTTTTTATTTTAGTTCAGGGGCAATAGAATGCAAGGCCTCTATGGTTTTGTCTATATCTGCATACGACAGGGCATCATTCAGAAAATAACTTTCAAACGCACTTGGAGGGAGATAGATTCCTTTGTTCAACATCCCGTGAAAGTATTTTTTAAATGTCTCATTATTTCCCTTGGCGGCACTCTCAAAGTCGGTTACCGGATCCTGGGTGAAATGCACAGAGATCATAGATCCAAACCTGTTGATCTGATGGGGAACACCGTGCTTTGTTAATACATTTTGCAAACCTTCATGCAGGTATTGAGTTTTCTCAGCCAGACTTTGAAAAACTTCTGGTTGATTGTGAAGGGCTGTTAACATGGCAAGTCCGGCACTCATCGCCAAAGGGTTTCCACTTAAAGTTCCTGCCTGATATACGGGTCCTTCAGGTGCAAGATGATCCATGATGGCTGCCCTGGCGGCAAAAGCGCCAACAGGCAAACCTCCTCCAATCACTTTGCCAAATGTCACCAGGTCAGCCTGGATCCCCAGTACTTCCTGTGCCCCTCCGGCCCCAAGTCTGAACCCTGTCATAACCTCATCAAAAATTAGGAGAATCCCTTCTTGTGTACATCGCTCTCGCAATCCGTGAATAAATGAATCTTCCGGAATAATACATCCCATATTCCCTGCTATCGGCTCAATAATAACGGCGGCAATGTCGCCCCTATTCGCCTTAAGCAAGGTGTCTACGCTTTCCAGATCATTATACCTGGCCAACAGGGTATCCTTAGCGGTTCCCGCTGTTACCCCAGGGCTGTTAGGGCTTCCAAAGGTCACTGCCCCACTGCCTGCCGCAATTAAAAATGCATCGGCATGGCCGTGGTAGCACCCTGCAAATTTGATGATCTTATCTTTCCCGGTATAGCCACGTGCCAGTCTAATGGCACTCATACAGGCCTCAGTACCGCTGTTCACAAACCTTATCTTATCTATGTTTGGCACCATGGATATCGCCAGTTTGGCCAGGTCTGTTTCTACCTCGGTAGGCATTCCGAATGATGTTCCTTTACGAGCCTTTTCTATAACGGCTTCAATGACCGGTTCATAGGCATGTCCTAAAATAAGAGGGCCCCAGGAAGAAATATAGTCTATTAGGGTATTGCCATCCTCATCATATAAATAGGCTCCTTTGGCTTCCTTAACAAAAACGGGGGTACCCCCTACCGCTTTAAATGCCCTCACAGGCGAATTTACACCACCCGGAATGTAGCATTGGGCCTCCTTGAATAAGGCACTACTGCGTTGGTACTTCATAGTTTTATCTGATATTAGTAGACTGGATCCTGAGTTCCTGCCCAATGGAAATCACATTATCGTTCAATTCATTTAATTCCCGAAGTTCTTCAACAGAAACCAGGTATCTTCTGGAAATGGAATACAAGGTGTCTCCCTCTTGTACAATATGAACTTTGTAACGGCCTGAAGCCGACTTTTTGTTTACTACATAATTGTCTTGCAAAACAGCCTTATCATACTCATAGAGCTTATATCGTTCAATAAAGGATATAAGTTTATGTGGATATTTACGATCTGTAGCATAACCGGCATTTTTCAAGCCGTATGCCCAACCTTTATAATCGTCCTGGCGCAGACTAAAAAGAGGCGCATAGCGAGACCTGGTAGTTAAAAAGAGGCTATGGTCACGGAAAGAGTACATAGGATGATTGTATTTCCTGAAACATTCCCCTGCTTCGTCGTCGTCATGGAGGGCATATGGTCCCTCCCATCCTGTATGGCACTTTATCCCGAAGTGATTATTGGTCTTTAAGGTGAGTGATCCTTTCCCAAAACCACTTTCTAAAATTCCCTGGGCCAACGTAATACTGGCAGGGATGCCATATGCTTTCATTTCAGATTGCGCTATTTCCGAAAACGTATCGATATAATCTTCAATGGAAGCAACAGGAAATTCCATAAACCTACCGGAATCCTCAGGCATGGGAACTCCAGCAGATGAAGTGTTATTATAGGTCTGGGTGGCGGTTCTTTTACCGCTATTCCCACTATAGGTGGTTCGTTTTTTTGTACCACAACCTACCAAGAAGGTAGCTATCAAAAGTGTCCAAGCAAATTTTTTCATACGGTAAGCAAAGGTAGTTTCTTTTTTTTCAAATAGCTGTTCATTCCTTCAACGCCCTGTAAACCCCCGGTGTGTATTGCCAGGATCCTGGACCCTTCTTTGAATTCATTTCTGGTCACTTTGTCCAGAATTCCATACATCATTTTTGCGGTGTAAACAGGATCGAGTGGTACTCCTGTTTCTTCCCTAAAATTGTTGATAAAGGTCACGAGTTCTGTGTTGATCTTGGCATACCCCCCGAAATGGTATTCATTACAGAGTGTCCAGTTCTTTTTCGTTGCAAATTTACAAATATCTTTTTGCAAAAAATCACCTTTAAGTACTGGAAATCCCAGTACATGCTGGTGACTTTTGGCGGCATTGCTCAGTCCTGCCAGGGTCCCCCCGGTTCCTACTGCACAGCAAATCAGATCGTAATGCTCATCGGTAGTTTCCAGTATTTCCTCACAGCCTTTTATCGCCAGGGCATTAGTGCCACCTTCCGGGATCAGGTACGCCGGGCCAAAGAGCTGCTTTAAATCTTCCAGAAATTGAGCTTCTTCTTTTTTTCGGTATTCCTCCCGAGGTATAAATTTGAACGTCATCCCCAATTTATGGGCTGTGGAAAGGGTGGGATTATTAAACCAGCAGGTGGAAAGTTCTTCGCCCCTTATGATTCCTATAGCCTGCAATCCGTTCTCTTTCGCGATATAGGCGGTAGCAGGTATATGATTGGAATACGCACCTCCAAACGTTATCAGTTTATTATATTTCCTGTCGATGGCTTCCTGAACGTTGTATTTCAATTTGCGGTATTTGTTGCCTGACAACAATGGGTGGATAAGGTCTTCCCTTCTCATATGGAGGGTGATATGGTGCTCCTTTAGAACAGGAAGTAGTATCGTATCGGTAGGAAGTTTCAACAGGGAAGCTTGTTTTCCCTCAAAGATATTGTATAAATTGGAATCTTCTCCTGCCAGACAGGTAGCCGGGATCCGATTCTTGATGATAGGCCTCCCTTTCAAAGCTTATATTTCTATATGCTGTATAGCCATTAAAATACCAGATGCATTTTAGGAGCCATTCAAGAAAATACCAGATATAAAAAGGGATGATCAGTAATTCTTGTTGTTGTTGCAGATGTATCCTTTCATGATTAATCAATACCGCATCTTGTGTTAGGGAAGGATCCTTGAGGATTATAAACGGCCAAAGAGAAAGGCCCACATAATTCTTATAAAAAAAATACTTGCTAATTAAGATCATTAATTGGTCTTTATACCACTTTAAAAATAAAGCCTTTACCTGTTAAATTCCCAAGAAGCTCGATTATTTACTCACAAATGGCGTCAAAGCTCACTTCCTGTTCATCAACGAATATACTTGCCACTGTGGCACATTGCTATGGTTTATTAACAGGAAAACCCGTAATTTTATAAACAAGTGCTATGAATTTATAGAATGAAACAGTTCTTACCGCTAGAGGAGGGTGATTTTTATCTTTCCGAAGAAGGCTACAAGGTTTTTACGGAGCAATATCATTTAAAACGAGGGTATTGTTGTGAAAGCAATTGTAAACATTGCCCTTACGGTTATAAAACCCGTCTAAAAAGAAAATAAATAGCATGCATTCGGCATGATATTTGAGCTGTTTTAGGTAGAAAATTGGTTAAAAATTGTGTTATGAAAAAAAATATCTTTTTATTCTTACCGCTGGCGGTACTCTTCATGTTGAGTTCTTGCGTTTCTGTACGGGTAGTGACGGACTACGACAAAAATGCCGATTTCAATACCTATAAAAGCTTTGCGTTTTACAAAACAGGAATTGATCAGGCCCAGATCTCTGACCTGGACAAAAAACGTATATTGCGTGCCATTGAATCTGAAATGGGAAACAGAGGATTTGTAAAATCTGAAAGTCCGGATCTTTTGGTAAGTATATTTACTAAGGAACGAGAACGTGTTGACATCTACAACAATTTTGGTTGGGGCATGGGCTGGGGTCCCGGTTGGGGCTGGGGTCCCGGTTGGGGTTTTTGGAATCCATGGATGTGGGGAGGTGCCGGTTGGGGTGGCCCAAATGTAAGCACCCGCACTGAAGGTAGTCTGTATATCGACCTTATTGATACCAAGACGAAAGAATTAGTATGGCAAGGCAAAGGTGATGGCACTTTAAGAACCGGTAACAACATAGAAAAAAAAGAGGAACGGATACGAGAATTTGTATCCCAGATCCTTGAAAAATATCCCCCACAGGCGCTTGCGTCTAATTAAAAAACCACACCGCTCTTCCAGGGCGGTTTTTTTTGACAAGTACCCTCTAACCACAAAGATCAGGATATCTACTCCCTACTTTCTTCAGATGATTTTGTACCTTTGAAATACCAAAAAGATTACCCCATGACGTTTGAAAGCAATCCTATTCTAGACAAATTACCTTCTCATTTAAAGCAGTATATAAAACCCCAGAATTATGAGGACTATACCGCCATAGATCAGGCAGTTTGGCGCTATGTAATGCGGAAAAACGTAGATTATTTGAGCAGAGTTGCCCACAATTCCTACCTGGATGGATTGAAGAAAACAGGTATCTCTATAGATCATATTCCCAATATGTATGGGATGAACCGCATCCTGAAAGAAATTGGCTGGGCAGCTGTGGCCGTAGATGGTTTTATTCCTCCATCGGCCTTTATGGAATTCCAGGCCTATAACGTGTTGGTCATAGCGGGCGATATCCGACAGTTAGAGCATATAGAATACACCCCTGCCCCAGATATCATCCACGAAGGTGCGGGCCATGCACCCATCATAGCCAACCCGGAATACGCAGAGTACCTCAGACGCTTTGGAGAAATTGGGAGCAAAGCCATTTCCAATGCCAAGGACTACGAATTGTATGAAGCCGTTAGGCATCTCTCTATAATTAAAGAAGCCCCGGGAACGCCTCAAGACACCATAGATAAGGCAGAAGCAAAAATAGAAGCTCTTCAGGAAAATATGGGAGAACCCAGCGAGATAGCCCTCATCAGAAATCTGCACTGGTGGACGGTAGAATACGGATTAATAGGTTCCCTGGAGGCACCCAAGATCTACGGCGCAGGGCTGCTATCCTCTATTGGCGAAAGTGCCTGGTGCATGACAGACAAGGTTCAAAAAGTTCCTTACTCCATAGAAGCGGCACATACATCCTTTGATATTACGAAACCTCAACCCCAGCTATTTGTAACACCAGATTTTGCCTATCTCAGCGAGGTATTGGAAGAATTTGCCAACACTATGGCTTTGAGGAAAGGAGGCCTGAATGGGGTGAAAAAAGTGATCGCTTCCAAAGACCTTTGTACGGTTGAACTCAGTACCGGACTTCAGATATCCGGATCATTCTCCGAGGTCATTGAAAATCAAAATCTACCGGTATATATCAGCACAAAGGGTCTTACGGCTCTTTCTTATCGTGAAAAAGAATTGGTGGGGCACAGTACCAAACATCATGCAGACGGATTTGGATCTCCTATCGGAAAATTGAAGGGAATCAATTTAGCTATAGAAGATATGAGCCCGCGTGATCTTAAAGCGTATAATATCTATGAAGGAGAAACCATTGTTCTTGAGTTTGAGGGAGACATCAAAGTTTCCGGAGATATCATCACCGGCACCCGAAATTTACGTGGTGAGATCATCCTGATCACTTTCCAAAACTGTACTGTCACCCACGGGAAAAGGGTATTATTTGAACCTTCCAACGGACTGTATCATATGGCTGTGGGCGAAAAGATCGTAGCGGCCTATAACGGTCCGGCAGATCTTTGCAGTTTTGACCTGGTTACGCATAAAATCTCCTCCACGACGATTAAACCTACTATTTCCCCTGCACGGAAAAAACTACAGCAACTTTATCGGCAAATTCGGGAATTCAGAGAAGGCACCAACACTACCATTTCCAGGAACAAGGTCTTCCAGGAGGTAAAAGAACACTATCCTGAAGATTGGTTACTCTCTGTAGAATTGTATGAATTGGCTAAAAACAATAACGATGTTGAATTTGCAGAGGCAATTCTTGCACACTTACAAGAAGTAAAACAACAGCAGCCCTCCTTGGGCCATCTTATTGATGATGGTATTGATCTGGTAAATGCCGTTGGTGCGGTATCGTAAAGATCCTTAAAAATGGATGTGCGGATAGCACTTGGTGAGGTCCCTTATTTTTAATTGTAGGGTCTTTTCAAACTCCTGATGTTGCTTTGAAGCAGGATTAAAAGCCTTGTGGGCAAGTCCTTTTTGAACCTCCGAAACGGTTTCCATGGTTCCCAGTGCCTCATTCAAAATACAACTACCCCTAAACTTTTCCCAAATATAGTCTACCGCCAAGGCATTGGGATGAACCATATCGGTCTCGTAAAAACGGTAGTCTCTTAGTTCATCCATCATCAGTTCGTAGGCCGGAAAATAATACAGTTTCTGCCCGGGCATTGCTTGAAGTAATTGGTGAACAGCAGCAACTAAATGGGCCTTGCTCCGTTGGTTTTCCACAAACCCATCCTTTAAATGTCTCACCGGTGATATTGTAAAGTACAGCGCAATTTCCGGGTTGATTTGCCGAATGTTTGTAATAAGCGCGGTTAGACTATTCACAACCTCAGATGAAGAAGATAATACCTTTTTAAACTCCTTTTGGGGTACTTTATGGCAATTGGCCACCCATTTACCATTTACCTTTTGTTCATATCCCCAGGCAGTACCCAGGGTAAGAATTAGATGGGTACAACTGCTTATTTTTTGTTGGAAGAGTTCTAACTGCTTATTCAGCGTATGGAGTAGTTCTTCTTTGGAGTTTCTGCTTAGCTCAGAATGCACCTCAAAAGAATGCCATTGTTCCTGATGCAAAAAAAGCTCTTCCTCCTGGAATTTTTGATCTTTCAGGGCCCTTTCTACAAGGTGAGCAATGGAGATAGGATGGAAAAGGATCCCAAATGGATTCAAGGTAGTTTTGAATTTGTAATATGCCAATTTACTTCCTATATGGTTGGCAAAACAAGATCCCAGGAGCAGTATCTCACTAGGATACCCTATAGGGTGCGGCGAACTGACAATAGGTACTTGGGTTTGAAGTTTCATGGCTTCATAAAATAAAGGAGCGTGCCTTCTCTAAGGCTTCAGGAATACCTGCCGGATTTTTGCCTCCAGCTGTTGCAAAAAAGGCCTGGCCTCCCCCACCACCCTGGATGTATTGCCCAAGCTCGCGCACTACGTTTCCCGCATTCAATCCCTTTTTCTCCACCAGGTCCCTGGAAATATAACAGCTCAGTAAGGCTTTCCCGTGTTGTCTGGAGGCAAACAAGAGAAAAAGATCTTTGTGCTCCTGACCCATCTCAAAAGCCAGGTCTTTCATGGCAGCGGCGTCCAGATCTACTTCTTTCGCCAGGAATTTCACCCCATTAACCGTCTCTAATGCCCCTTTGAATTCACTTTTTAAGGCACGGGCCTTGTCTTTTAGCAACAATTCTATCTCCTTCTTCATTTGGGAATTTTCTTCCTGCAGACTTTCAATGGCCTTTAAAGGGTCTCCACTCCCTTTTAACAGCCCTCTGATCTCTTCAATTAGTTGGTGCTTCTCTTCATAAAAGTCTTTTACAGCTTGTGAAGTGATAGCCTCTATACGGCGCACACCGGCAGCGATCGCCCCTTCTGAAGTGATCTTAAAGTGCCAGATATCGGCTGTGTTGTTCACGTGGGTGCCCCCGCAAAGCTCAATCGATTTTCCAAAACGAATGGTTCGCACTTCGTCCCCGTACTTTTCACCAAACAGTGCCATGGCCCCTGCCTCAAGAGCCTTTTTTACAGGAATACTGCGTTCTTCTTCCAGCGGTAATTGTTCTTCTATCCGCTTATTCACAAACTGTTCTACCTGCCGTAGTTCTTCCTCTGTTAGCTTGGCAAAATGCGAAAAGTCGAATCGGAGGTTGCCCGCATGTACCGCAGATCCTTTTTGTTCTACATGGGTCCCCAACACTTGTCGTAAGGCCTGATGTAACAGATGGGTTGCTGTATGATTTCTAGCTGTGCGTGCCCGTTGGGTTGCATCTACTACGGCTGTTAATGATTCATTTAAATGCTTGGGCAGATTCTTAGTATAATGAACAATTTCATTGTTCTCCTTTTTGGTGTCCAGAATATAAACCACATCGCCATTTGGCACCTCCAGATAGCCTTTATCGCCCACCTGGCCCCCACCCTCGGGGTAAAAAGGTGTTTGATCAAAAACCAACTGAAACTGAGCCCCTTCCTTCTTGGTGGTCACCTTCCTGTATTTAACCAAACCCACCGGAGCGGTTAACTGATCATACCCTATAAATTTTTGCTGCCCGGGTTCCTGCAAAACCACCCAATCGTCCTTGGCCACCTCTGAAGCCGATCTGGATCTGTTTTTTTGCTGATCCATGGCCTTAACAAACTCTTTTTCATCGAGGGTGTAGCCTCTCTCGCTCAGTATAAGACTGGTAAGATCTATTGGGAATCCAAAGGTGTCATACAATTCAAATGCCTTTTTTCCATCTATTTCGATCCCCTTGGCCTTACTGATAATGTCGTCTAACATCAGCAGGCCCTGATCCAGGGTTTTTAGAAAAGAATGTTCTTCTTCTCTAATTACATTCTCGATCAGGTTTTGTTGTTTTTTTAATTCCGGAAAGGCGGTCCCCATGATGCGCACCAGTACGGGTATCAGTTTATATAGAAAGGGCTCCTGGGTACCTAGAAAAGTAAACCCGTAACGCACTGCCCTTCTTAATATTCGTCTTATGACATAGCCTGCGCCATTGTTACTGGGCAATTGCCCGTCTGAAATAGAAAATGCCACCGCACGAATATGATCGGCAACTACTCTCATGGCAATATCTCTAGGGTTATCTTGCCCGTAGGTTTGTGACGTAATATCTTCGATCTCCTTGATCAGTGGGGTAAAAATATCGGTGTCGTAATTAGATTGCACCCCTTGTAAGACCATGCACAGACGTTCAAAACCCATCCCGGTGTCTACATGCTTTTCAGGTAGTGGTTCCAGGTCACCATTGGCTTTGCGATTGTACTGCATAAATACAAGGTTCCAGATCTCAATGACCAAAGGATGATCCTGATTCACCAGACTTGCCCCAGGGATCTTCGCTTTTTGTTCTTTGGAACGGATGTCTACATGAATCTCTGAGCAAGGGCCGCAGGGACCCTGATCTCCCATTTCCCAGAAATTGTCCTTTTTATTACCCAATATGATGCGATCTTCCGGAACTATGGCCTTCCAGAGTTCAAAGGCCTCCGTATCCATCTCCAGGGCATCTGCATCTTTGCTGCCTTCAAAGACTGAGACATACAAACTATCTTTATCAATTTTATAGACCTTGGTGAGTAATTCCCAGGCCCATTGTATGGCCTCTTTTTTAAAGTAATCTCCAAAGCTCCAGTTGCCGAGCATCTCAAACATCGTATGGTGGTAGGTGTCCTTTCCCACCTCTTCCAGGTCGTTGTGCTTTCCACTTACCCGCAAGCACTTTTGAGTATCTGCAATACGCGGACTTTTGGAGATACTGTTACCCAAAAAAAACTCCTTGAACTGATTCATCCCGGCATTGGTAAACATCAGGGTAGGATCGTCCTTTATAACCATAGGTGCAGAAGGAACAATATGGTGATTTTTGCTTTTGAAAAAAGCCAGAAAGTGGTCGCGTATTTCGCTGGAAGTCATATAAAAAGGTAAGGTTTTACTAATTTTATCGCATTCTACAAAACAATTTTTATATTTGTTTGTTTAGTTACAATGGAAGCACAAAAATAGGATAATTTACATTCATGTCTAAAGTTAAGTACTATTACGATCCGGACACGCTCTCCTATAGAAAAATAGAGCTCAAGAAATCTCGTCGTTATAGAAATCTCTCTTTGTTTATTCTGGGTTCTGCCCTATTTGGTTTTCTTGGTCTCATATTACTCCTCAATACAAATATTTTAAATACTCCAAGGGAACTATCCCTTGCCAGAGAAGTAAAAAACTACGAATTACGGTTTGAACTCCTCAATAAAAAAATGCAGCAGATAGAGGAGGTTTTGGCTAATATTGAAGATAGAGACAACAATATTTATCGTTTGTACTTTGAGGCCAACCCTATTCCGGAGGAACAACGCCGTGCCGGTTTTGGAGGGGTAAACCGTTACAAATCCCTGGAAGGTTTCAATAATTCAGAGATGATCACATCTACCACTAAACGGCTCGATGTTATTCAAAAGCAAATGGTCATACAATCGAGATCGCTCGATGAGATCACAAAACTGGCCGAGGATAAAGAAAAATTACTGGCCGCCATTCCCGCTATCCAACCCGTAAATAATGAAGATCTCACAAGGATGGCCTCTGGGTACGGCTGGCGTTCAGATCCTTTTACAAAGGCCAGAAAAATGCATTGGGGAATGGATTTTACGGCTCCGAAAGGCGTACCTATTTACGCCACAGGAGATGGTACGGTAACACGGGCAGATAACAACGCCTCAGGTTACGGAAAACATATTAGAATAGACCATGGGTACGGCTATATCTCGCTGTACGCCCACCTCAGTAATTATAATGTAAAACGAAAACAGAAAGTAAAACG
Source organism: Muriicola sp. (assembly GCF_049669965.1). Lineage (NCBI taxonomy): Bacteria > Pseudomonadati > Bacteroidota > Flavobacteriia > Flavobacteriales > Flavobacteriaceae > Muriicola > Muriicola sp. The sequence continues at coordinate 19,081 of NZ_JBATLB010000217.1, forward strand.
TGGAGATCTTATCGGTTTTATTGGCAGTACCGGCAGGTCTGAAGCACCGCATTTACATTACGAGGTTTGGAAAGACGACCAGCGCATCAACCCCATCAATTTCTATTACGGCAGTTTAACGGCTGAGGAATTTGAGAATATGCTGAAATTTGCCAATCAGGAAAACCAATCACTGGATTAATGCACATAGAACTACCGGAAAAAAGATATTATGGTATTGGCGAAGTAGCCAGGGCCTTTGAGGTAAATACCTCTCTTATCCGGTTTTGGGAAAAAGAATTTGATGAGTTACAACCCAAGAAGAATGCCAAGGGCAACCGCAAATTTACGCCGGAAGATATTAAGAATTTACAGCTCATCTACCATCTGGTAAAAGAACGCGGGTTTACGCTGGAAGGCGCCAAAACTCACCTGAAGGAAGAACGCAAGAAAACCCTTTCTAATTTTGAGATCATACAAAAACTGGAACGGGTAAAAGCAGAGCTTATAAAGATTAAAAATCAACTCTGATGTAACTATCAGGGATTTTTTACTACAAATACATACCTAACTTTAATTGTATACACTTATGAAAAAATGGTTAATTCCCGTAATCATCCTTGTGGTCGTAGTCTTTGGAATCTACCAATGGGCGGTAGGTTTTAATAATACCGCCGTTGAATACGAGGCCAATGCAAAAACTGCCTGGGCCGATGTAGAAAGTACCTATCAAAGGCGAAACGACCTTATCGGCAACCTGGTGAAGACGGTACAGGGAGCGGCCGACTTTGAGCGAGGTACGCTTACGGATGTCATAGAGGCAAGGGCGAAAGCCACCTCCACCAATATTGACATTAACGATCTTACGCCAGAGAAAATGGCGGCCTTTCAGGAAGCTCAATCAGGATTGTCTTCTGCCCTGTCCAGATTACTGGTTACCGTGGAGCGTTATCCCGACTTAAAAGCGAATCAGAATTTCCTTGACCTGCAATCTCAACTCGAAGGAACCGAAAACAGAATAAACGTGGCCAGGGACCGGTATAATGAATCCGTGAATATCTACGATATCCATACTACCAAATTCCCAAATAAATTACTGGCAGGTTGGTTTGGATTTGAAGAAATGGCGCGCTATCAGGCTAGTCCTGGTTCTGAAAATGCCCCGGATGTGAATTTCGAATTTGATTGATCCTATGTCAGAATCCAATGTAGAAGCGTTTTTGTCGCCCAAGGAAGAACAAGAAGTGGTAAATGCCATTCTGGTAGCTGAGAAGAATACCTCCGGTGAAATCAGGGTGCACATAGAACCATCAACTACCTTAGATCCCTACGAAAGGGCACAAGAAGTGTTTTACGGGCTAAAGATGGAAAATACCAAAGACGCCAATGGTGTATTGCTCTATATTGCCGTACAAGATCGGACCTTTGTGATCTATGGGGACAAAGGCATCAATGAGGTGGTCTCCAATACCTTTTGGAACGATACCAAAGAAGTGATCCAGGGCAATTTTAAAAAAGGCCAATTCAAACAAGGTATAGTAGAGGGAATTTTAAAAGCCGGGGAAGAATTAAAAGTACATTTCCCCTACAAGTCTAACGACGCCAACGAATTGAGCAATGAAGTATCTAAAGGATAGCATTTTTATACTTTTCCTTTGCAGTATTTCCCTTGCCTGGGGGCAGTTTACTATTCCCGAAAAACCTCAGCTCCAAACAAGTGTGTACGATTATGTATCTCTCTTATCAAAGAATGATAAGGAGGCACTTGAGCAAAAACTGATTCGATATTCGGACAGTACCTCCACTCAGATCGTAGTTGCCATCATTGCATCTACAGAAGGGGAGTACATTAACTATTTGGGAGCTCAGTGGGGCGAAAAATGGGGCATAGGACAGGAGAAAGAAGACAATGGGGTCTTGATCCTGGTGGCCAATGACGACCGTAAGATCGCCATTAATACAGGCTACGGGGTAGAAGGTGCACTTACTGATGCGCTTTGCAATCGGATCATCGACATGATTATTGTTCCCGAATTCAGAGAAGGGCGGTATGCTACCGGACTCAACAAAGGAGCCGATGCCATCTTCCTGGTTCTCAATGGCGAGTTCGAAAATGCCTTATCAGACAAGGCTACTTCTTCAAATAGCACAGGAAAGGCAGCCTTTGTAGTGATCTTTGTAGTGTTTGTTATTTTCATCATTGTACTGATTATCATCATGGCGAACCGCAACAATAAAGGAGGAGGAAAAGGAGGCGGCCGCGGTAAAGGTCTGGATATTTGGGACGTTATTATCCTCAGCAATATGGGTAGAGGAGGTTACAAAGGCGGTACCGGGAGTTTTGGCGGAGGCGGCTTTGGCGGAGGTGGTTTCGGTGGCGGCTTTGGCGGCGGCGGCTTTGGAGGTGGCGGAGCTTCCGGGGGTTGGTAACTTTCAACTGCAAGGCAACCCCACGGCTAATTTATCATCTTAGGGTAAACGCTATCGATGAAAAAAGGTATATTTCTCTATTTACTTTTGGTTCTCATCCTATCATGTGATGAAAATAGGATTAACTGCAGTACGGTACTTTGTGCTGGCCCGCCTGTTTTTCAGTTTGAGATCATTGGCAATAATGAGAACGTTCTGGAAAATGGAACCTATCCCATTGAAGATATTTCAATCACAGGGACCGATGAAGGTTCCTTACTCTTAGAAATACGTATACTTCAATTCGGTTCCGGAGAAGTAACAAGCCTTATTGTAGATAACCCGTCATGGTCTCCTCAGCTCTATGAATTGACCTTACTCCTTGGGACAGATTTTTCCATTCCTCTTGAGATTAACATGGACCTTTCTGAAGCGGAAAGCTGTTGTGGCGGTATTCCGGAAGTCCGTTCTATTGCCATTGATGGTGAGCTGCAATCACTAAAC
>NZ_JBATLB010000218.1:0-2126 GCF_049669965.1 Muriicola sp.
CTCGTAGTTTCTCCTGTTGACCACAAATAGGATGAAAACCCTAAAGGTGCTGTTAAGGTGATATCGTTTAAACCAACTTCACAAAGACCTTCGACCTGAACTTCCAAAGGTTCCAAGTTGGCTTCCACATAGGCATACCCGCCGTGGCCGCCCAACATACAATCAAGGGCCAAAAATTCAATGGTAATTTGCTGACCAAGAAAAGGGCTGAGGTCAGCACCACCACTGGTCCAAGGGAGAATCTGTATTCTTGAGTCTTCACAGTTGGTGAACCCTTTGCTCAAGGCGTTTGGTCCAGCAAAGGCTTCAAACTTCCCACAGGTGACCACATTGCCGTTGTCATCTCTAATATTTACCACAAATTTGGGTTGGTCATTTTGGCTATGCCCTGGGTCGTCCATTACAACAGCATAGCTATACTGAAGGTAAGATTCGGTAGGGGTGACCGTGAACGTTCTGCTTATTCTGGCAGCTTTGCGCCCTCCTGCGATATCCCCAATTTTTGCTGAAAAAGCACCTCCGGGATAAATGGTCGGTAGATTTACTGTCGAGGGCATACACGCAAGACCATTTTCGTCAAAAGGCGGCCTTGAGGGATTTATAATCTGTACTTGGGTACTCAAGTCATCAGCGGGCCTCGGGTTCCAATTTACATTATTTGAATTGGGTCTAACCCCAGTGTCCAGGGTCCAGTTGGTAAAATTTCCAAATTCAAAATCCATGTTTTCTGTCTGTGAATGTAAACCACAAAAACAAAGAAAGAATGTAGGTAGAATTATATTTTTGAGTTTCATGATGCGGTTTAAAGTGAATATTTGGGGCATGCACAGTTCTGTTCACCAAAGTCGAAGCGATATCCTAATGTAATTTCATGGGTACCGCTTTGTTGACCACTGAAATCGGTGGTCGACCAATCGTAGGAATAAGTTACCAAGAAGTTTTGCATAAAACGCAATCCTAAATAACCTAAAACGGCGTCTTGATTTCGGTAAGCAAATCCGCCCCAAAAGTTATTGTTGTAAACCATTTTGAGGCCCAAGTCCCATTGCATCGGTGCATTTGCAACAGTTTTGAGTAAGACTGAAGGAACCATTTCCCAATCTGTGTTTAAATCGATTCTACTGCCGAGTAGGAAATTAAAATTGCTTTGTAGGCGGCCATCTGTGGTAAGTACACCATTGTCAATATCATATGGAATTTGATTATTAAATAGTTGATTAGCCCCTACTCCGACAAATAAGTATTCAGAATAAGCATATAGGCCAAGGCTCATATCAAAATTGAAATCAGAAAAACTATTGACCAGAATATCATTGGGATTCTGTAACAAAATGGCATCTGAGGAATCATAACGAAATTGCGTAGCACCTGCAAAACTTCCTATAGAAAGAAACCATTCATTTGACACTTTTAAATGGTAGGCATAACTCGCATAAAAGGCACTCTGTTTGATGGGTCCGACGTCATCTGTATATAAAAATGCACCAATACCTTGATGAGATTCGCCTTCGCTTCGTTGCAAGCGTTCCTTTAGTAAATGAAGGGAGCTGTTAAAGCTAAAGGTTGCTGTTTTTGGAGCCCCATCAAATCCTGTCCACTGGTTCCTGTACGCAGAGGTTAAATCGATATAATCTTCTACACCCGTCATGGCCGGGTTGATTACGAATGGATTTTGTAGATATTGTGAAAGCTGGGGGTTCTGTTGCCCGTGTAAATTGGAAAGGAATACCACTATGAAAACGCAGCAGCAGTAAAGGGTATATTTTTTAATTAAGGCCAAGGAAAACGCCTTAAAAGCAAAATAATTTGCCATAATGTTAGGTTAAGTTTTTATTAGAAAATGATTCAATTGGGCGTTAAACCATAATTTTGGAAAAAGCCGTTATTCTCATCTAAAAGAATCCCATTCTAGGCAATTCCATTTCTAATTTAAACGATAAAAAAATACATTTAGTCCATATTTCATAAATTTTCGATGAAATGCAAGTCTCACAAAAAATAGAGTTTTTGACCTGCTAAATCTAACCGGTATGAACTTTTGTTTGTATGAAAAAGCAAGGCAGGGCCATTCTACCAAGAATGCTTAACACATGAATAATCAGTTCCCCTCCTTGCCCACCCATATT